>DATINK010000366.1:0-16466 GCA_035474355.1 Chitinophagaceae bacterium
ATATAGTTGCGGTGCAGGCAGGGAATGATCATTTGCCTGGCACTGACCTGTTTGGCATACTTGGGCATAAACTCATACCCTTTATCCAGGTTCTTCAGTGTCGGGTTATGATTCAATTTGCCATCGGGTGCTACACTATAATCATTCAGCAGGTTATTTCTTCTTTCCATCTGGTTGAAAAGAAAATGGAGTTGTCCCCCCGTATTCATTACCTGGTAGGAAATGAGGTCATCTGATTCGTCATCATATTGCTCCTTACCCAGGATATTGCTCCATTCGATCTCTCCTTCCTTGCTGAAAGACATAACGGTAATATTATCGGCATGGTAGCGCACAGACTGGTTTGTATTCCATCTCGAATTCCACAGGTAATTACTGTATACCGGGGAATAATAATAATTATCCAGCGGGGAATTATAGCGGCTCCCGTAGAGATAATCCCAGCGGTTCCAGTTATTGAACCGCGAAGTGGTATAATAAGCTTCGCTCCCTACAATAAATCCCCCATCCCTCCGCACGATGATATTCCTGATAAAAAAATCATTAAATGCCGACTTAATATTCGAGCCCGCCCTTGCGTCTTTCCTTAGTTCTTCGCTGAAGATGGCAGTTTTTTCCAGCAGGGGTTGACCCGTTGCCTTATCCCATATATAGAAATACAGGCCATCGATATTTCCTTTTTTCTGTTTATAAAAAAAAGAGGAAAGAAAATATCGTTTGTTGAAGTTGTCGACTTTGATATGGATCTCGTCGAGCCAGCTTTTTTCGATCTGCAGTTCCTGGGTTACCACGGTGTCGGACATGGCATTCTTCAGGATGAATTCAGCCTCACTGATATTATCATTGTTATTCCGGTAAAACCGGGCGAATACCAGGTCCCCGTCATTGTCCAGGTGAAACTCATTGAGAAATTCATTGCGGTCATCCATCTTAATGAAGAACTGGCTCTTTTTAAGGGTTTCCAGTTTATCATTCATCAGGATCGTTGTCAGGGCATACATTTTTTTATTCCGGCTGTTGATCTTGAAAACGATCATCCTGGATTTATCTTCACTGGCCAATACTGTATAGATCTTGTTATTCGCAGAAAAACCAATATGGGTCGTATCGAGTTCGATGACCTCTCCAGTTTTTTTGCCATTTGCATCCAGTTTGGCGGCCATGCAATGCACAATGCTTTTTTTCTGGTATTGATAGATCATGTAACAAAAATCACTGTAAGGAAAGAATTCAATATTGATCACCCGGTCGTTGTCCGGAATAAAATCCAGGTCTTCCCTGCCGACCTGGTTCATATCATTATCAAGGACGGCGATCCAATTGCGGTTGCGGATACTTTTATATACGAGGAAATTTCCGCCGATCTTTCCGGCTACTTCAAAATCGATACGGCGTGTATCATCCTTCTCCGGTTCAGAGTAAAGTATTTTTTGGGAAGTTCCTGCCAGGCTGCAAAACAGGAAAAAAACAATAAAAATCCATTGGCCACGGGTCATAATAGTCTGATTTTTTGCTTATTAAAGTTAATCATTTCTATAACGACGCAGAAAACCGCCCTATTGCTGCATAACATATTAGCCACTACCTTTGCACACGTCCAGAAAAACCACAACACCCCCCTAAAAAGTGAAAATACCGACTAACAGGGTCACAGCCGCAGGACTTCTTATTGCACTTGGAATCATTTACGGGGACATAGGAACTTCACCTCTTTACGTATTCAATGCCATTATCGGGGGACGTGTTATCAATGAGGATCTTATCCTCGGTAGTCTTTCCTGTATCATCTGGACGCTGACGCTCCAAACCACCCTGAAATATGTGATCCTGATCCTGCGGGCAGATAACCGGGGGGAAGGCGGAACCTTTGCACTCTATGCCCTGGTAAGAAGAAGGAAAAAATGGCTCGTGATACCCGCCATGATCGGAGGTGCGGCATTATTAGCAGATGGTATGATCACTCCTCCCATCTCTGTTACTTCGGCCATCGAAGGATTGGAAGAATTGCCTTCATTAAGGGGGATGACTACTGACACAGTCGTCATCATCGTACTGATCATTATCACACTTTTCTTTTTCATGCAGCAATTCGGGACCCAGAACCTGGGGAAAGCCCTGGGACCCGTGATGTTTGTTTGGTTTACCATGCTGGCTGTGCTGGGCGCCACGCATTTGTTCGACGACCTCCAGATCTTCAAAGCACTCAGCCCCCACTATGCCATTCAATTTCTTCAAAATTACCCGGGTGGATTCTGGCTACTGGGAGCAGTCTTTCTATGTACCACCGGGGCGGAAGCATTGTATAGCGACCTCGGCCATTGCGGCCGGGGAAATATCCGCATGTCGTGGATCTATGTGAAGGCTTGTTTACTTATCAACTATTTTGGACAAGGTGCTTCCTTGCTGGCTCACCATGATGGGTTACAGATCACTGAGACAGTGAAAAAAATGCAAGGTATCAATGCGTTTTATGATCTGATGCCGCATTGGTTTGTGATAGCGGGCGTTTTGATCGCCACATCCGCTGCGATCATCGCCAGCCAGGCGATGGTTTCAGGTGCGTTTACATTGATCAGCGAAGCTATGCGATTGAACCTATGGCCCAAACTCCGGGTCAGGTATCCTTCCGAAGAAAAGGGGCAGTTATTTATTCCCGCCATCAGCGTGCTGATGTTTGCAGGATGTGCCGGCGTCGTCCTGATCTTCCGGAAATCTTCGAATATGGAATCGGCTTATGGCCTGGCGATCATTATCACCATGCTTATGACGACTATATTATTTGCCAATTTCCTTGTGTTGCAGCGACTCCGATCGGTATGGATCTATATATTTCTCAGCTTTTACCTCGTAGTAGAAACCGGCTTCCTGGTAGCGCTGATGAATAAATTCGTACACGGTGGTTATATCACCATGATCATCGGTGGGATCATGTTCCTGATCATGTATGTCTGGTACCGGGCCCGGAAGATCAAAAACCGCTATGTGGAATTTGTCAGGCTGGAACATTATATCCCGAAGATCCAGCAGCTCAGCAGTGATAAGGCCGTGCCCAAATATGCCACCCACCTTGTCTACCTTACGAGTGCCAATAACCCGAAAGAAATTGAGCATAAGATCATCTATTCGATATTGAATAAAAAGCCCAAGCGGGCCGATATCTATTGGTTTGTGCATGTGGATACGCTGGATGATCCTTATACCTGTGAATACAAAGTGGAACATATCATACCCAATGATATCATACGCGTTGATTTCAGGCTGGGATTCCGGATCGAACCCCGTATCAACCTGATGTTCCGGAAAGTCGTGGAAGACCTGGTGTTAAATAAAGAAGTCAACATCACCAGCCGCTATGAAAGCCTGGCCAGCACCAATACAGTAGGCGATTTTCAATTCATGGTGATGGAAAAATACCTGAGCCAGGATAATGAACTTCCTTTCTTCGAAAGAGTGATCATGAAATTCCATTTCTGGCTCAAAGACCATAGCCTTTCTGAAGAACGGGGCTTTGGGCTGGATGCTGCCAATGTAACTGTAGAAAAGTTCCCGCTGATCGTTGCTCCTGTGACTAATTTGAAGCTTAAAAGAACCGAGGATTAGATAATAACTAAGAGATAAGAGTTGCCAACCTTTATCTGGTATATAATAGGCGCTATTGTAGTACTTACTGCACTGCTGTTTTTCTTACAGGATAAACTCATTTTTCGCCCGGAAAAACTAAAGTCTGATTTCAAATTCAAATATGATATCCCTTTCCGGGAATACTTATTCGATATAGAACCCGGTGTAAAGATCAATGCCCTTCATTTTTTCCGGGAAGCCCCCCAGGGGCTGATCCTTTATTTCCACGGCAATACAAGAAGCATCAAGGGCTGGTCAAAATATGCCAAAGATTTTTATCGCTATGATTATGATGTGGTGCTGGTGGATTACCGGGGTTTTGGCAAGAGCACGGGCAAAAGAAGTGAAAAGGAAATGCTGAATGATATGCAGTTCATTTATGACCTGCTGAAAGAATCTTATACGGAACACCAATTGATCGTTTACGGACGAAGCCTCGGCAGTGGTTTTGCCACCCGCCTGGCAGCCGATAACAAACCGCGGTACCTGATCCTGGACGCCCCCTATTTCAATTTTTTAAGAGTGATCGAGAGATTCTTCCCCATACTTCCTGTGCGGGTTGTGCTGCGCTACCAGCTACGGACCGACAAATGGATACGGAAAGTAAATTGTCATACCTATATTATCCATGGTACAAAGGACCGGCTGATCCCTATCCGGCACAGTGAATCGCTTCAAAAGCTCAACCCCGGAAAGATCACCCTGATCCGGATACATGGCGGGGGACATAATAACCTGCCTTCCTTCGATGAGTATCACAATTTTGTCAGGGATATCCTGAAATACTAGGACATCTTACCCCCAACCCCCTAAAGGGGGGCAACTGAATATTTTATCCAACATTGTTAACAATTCTCTAATTGACATTCTTCATATTACACTGGACCGCCATTTGAATATCCAAAGACAAATGAAGATGTTATGAAACTAAAACTCTACACTCTACTTATTGTTGGTATCAGTATGGCGGCCACTTCCTGTAAGACGGCCAGCAAAATGTACCAAAAAGGCAATTATGATGAAGCGGTTGAACTGGCAGCAAAAAAATTGCAAAAAGATCCTAACGATCCGAAACTGCTGGCGATTATCCAGGACGCTTATCGTTATGCTGTAAACGACCATGAGAACCAGGTCAGCCAGGATGCAGCCAGCAACAGTGAATTGAAGTGGGAATGGATGTATAACGACTATGCATCCCTGCAAAAAATGTATGACGCCATTTATAAAGTGCCTTCCGTGTTTGAAGTCATACACCCCATGGATTATACTTCCTACCTGGATACCTATGCGGAAAAAGCCGGCCAGGTTCGCCTGGACAGGGGCATCAGCTTCCAGGAAAGAGGCGGGCGTGAAAATGCAAAGCTCGCTTATCGTGAATTCCAGTCGGCCGATCATTTTCTTCCTGGTGATCGCGAGATCAGCGCCAGAATGAACGAAGCTTACGAAGAAGCACTCCTGAACGTGGTGATCCTTCCTTTTGAACAAAACAGCTACCAGTTCAGCTCTTTCAACTACGGCAACAGCGCCTTTGACGACAATATTATCCGCCAGCTTCAATACCAGGGTAATAACGAGTTTGTGAAATTTTATTCTGCCTGGGAAGCGAAAAGCAAGGACATCCGGGCCGATGAAGTCATTGATATGCGTTTCAGCAATATCAATATCGGGCGGTACCGGGATAACCGTAATAAAAGAGAGGTTTCAAAAGAGATCGTAACCAAAGAAACCGTCTATCGCGCGGATTCGATCGTAAAAGAATATGGACGGGTCACTGCCCAGATCACGACCACTACAAGAACTATGCATTCGGAAGGCTTATTGGAAGTGAATATTCGTGATGGGGCGGGCCGTTGGTTATGGACCGATCATTTCACAGGCAACCATGAATGGAGGACAGAATTCGCAACCTATACCGGGGATGTAAGAGCTTTGAGTGAATCGGATAAGCAACTGGTCAGCCGCAACGCTGATCAGGCACCCCAGGAAGAAGATATTCTCCGTTGTATCATGGAAGAGATCAATACGAATATGTTATATAATTTGAGGGAGCATTATCGTAACTACTGATAAAATGCTTATATGCTAAAATGCCAGACTTCAAATAGCATATTAGCATTTTAGCATATTATCTTTGCCCCTCGAACTATGAAAAAAGCTACTATCAAACGGTCCTGGAAAATTTTCAGGATCGTTTTTCTAATTTATATTGTTCTAGGTATGGCCCTTTATTTTCTACAGGATAAGATCATTTTCCGCCCGAAGAAACTCGCGGAGAATTTCCGGTTCCAGTTTGATATCCCGTTTCGGGAGATCAACCTCCCGGTCAGCGAAAACAAGAACCTCAATATTATCCAGTTCACTGTACCTGACAGTCTCTGCAAAGGAGTGGTCCTTTATTTTCATGGAAACAGGAGTAATGTCATCAGGTATGCACCCTTTGCATCGAATTTCACCCGGATGGGTTATGCGGTCTGGATGATGGACTATCCCGGTTTTGGGAAATCGACAGGGAAACGAACCGAACAGGGGTTGTATGATGATGCCCTTACTTTATATAAAATGGCGATCAGTCAATACGCAGCAGATAGTATTATTCTATATGGCAAATCACTGGGAACGGGGATCGCTGCACAACTGGCTTCCATCCGGGATTGCCGGAGGCTGATACTGGAAACACCTTATTATAGCATGCACGCGCTGGTCAAACATTATTTTTTTATTTACCCCACGATGCCTTTCACGAAGTATACTTTGCCAACCCATAAATATTTTGAATTCGTCAACGCACCGATAACGATCTTTCATGGAACACGTGATGGCGTGATACCTTACAAACAAGCCAGGCAGTTACAGGAAGTCAAACCAGGAATTGAATTGATCACGATCGATAAGGGGAGACATAACAACCTGACCCGTTTTCCCCTGTTTATCCAAAAGCTGGATTCTGTATTGTCTCATTGAAATTATTCTTCCAGGGTCACTTTGGTTTTTCCTACTTTCAATTTATACCCGACACCGATCTTCAGGGCATAATTCTCTTTTTCATGACTGACCGGGAAGCCAAAACAAACCGGGTAATCATATTCTCTTACGGCATCCCAGATAATATCATAGACCGCATTCCCAAAAGGCCTGTCGGTATCTTTCATATCGGTAAATCCCCCGACGACCAGGCCGGCCAGCCGGGATAATTTATTGGCTCTCTTTAATTGAATCATCATCCGGTCAACATGATAATTGTATTCTCCCACATCTTCAATAAAGAGTATCCTTTCCTTCGTCTTGAGTTCGGATTCTGTACTTAAAATATGAGCGAGGAGCGATAGATTGCCTCCCACCAGTTCCCCGATCGCTTCTCCTTTGCGGTTATATTCATGCGTGGCACTGCTGTACCGGATCTTTTTTCCTTCCAGCGCCTCCCGGAGAGATAAAACATATTCGTTCTTATCACCTCCCTCATCAAATGCCGAAGCCATGGGCGCGTGCAAGGAAGAAATATAATAATTGGAATAAAGATGACTGTGCAGCACAGTGATATCACTGTAGCCAATGATCCATTTGGGATGCTTTTTGAATTGTGAAAAGCTGAGCCTGTCGATGATCCGGCTCATACCATAGCCGCCACGGGCACAAAAAACAGCTTTGATATCATCATCATCCAGCATTTGCTGCACATCCAGGAGTCTTTCTTCGTCGGTTCCGGAAAAATAAGTAGGCGAATCTCCACCCACCGTCTTTCCGCATTTAACCTTATATCCCCACTCTTTCAATGCAGCTATACATGCCTGGGCTTTCCCGGCTTCCATATAGCCGGCAGGACAAACCAACCCAATCGTATCGCCAGGCAGCAAATAAGGAGGGATCTTGATCATGTTTATCTAATTAGTTCTAAAGTTATCTGAAATCCTTCATTTTGGGTAATGGGCTTTTGAAGGTATTTTTGCTCTCTTTTTAAGCAAGATTCCCGCATGAAATCCTTTCATCGTCACCTGGTTACTGCCGCCCTGCCTTATGCAAACGGGGGCATACATATTGGCCATATGGCCGGGGTGTATGTGCCGGCGGATATTTATGTTCGTTACCGGCGTGCACGTAAAGAGGATATACTTTTTATATGTGGCAGTGATGAACATGGCGTACCGATCACCATCCGTGCCTTAAAAGAAGGCATCACTCCCCAACAGGTAGTCGATAAATACCATTTCCAGATCAAAGAAAGTTTTGAAAAGACGGGTATTTCATTTGATATCTACACCCGGACTTCCAACAAAGTGCATCATGAAACGGCCTCGGATTTCTTCAAAAAAATGTATGATGACGGGCTTTTCGAAGAAAAAGAATCAGAACAATACTATGATGAAAAGGCAAAAACCTTCCTGGCCGACCGTTACATTACAGGTACCTGCCCTATTTGTGCCAACCCCAACGCTTATGGCGATCAGTGTGAAAAATGCGGCAGCACATTATCGCCAGAACAATTGATCAACCCACGCAGCGCCTTGAGTGATGCCGTCCCGGTAAAAAAGAAAACAAAACACTGGTATTTCCGGTTACCCGATTATGAACCCTGGTTGAAACAATGGATACTGGAAGAACACAAAGACTGGAAGAATAATGTGTATGGCCAATGTAAAAGCTGGCTGGAGAACGGGCTTCAGTCCAGGGCCATGACAAGGGACAGCAACTGGGGTGTGAAAGTTCCTTTACCGGATGCCGAAGGAAAAGTATTATATGTCTGGTTTGATGCGCCTATTGGTTATATCTCGGCAACAAAAGAATTGACCCCCCGATGGGCAGATTACTGGTGTGCGAAAGACACGCGCCTGATCCATTTTATAGGGAAGGATAATATTGTATTTCATTGTATCATTTTTCCGGCGATGCTGAAAGCACATGGTGGTTTTGTATTGCCGGATAATGTACCGGCTAATGAATTCCTCAACCTGGAAGGTGAAAAAGTCTCTACCAGCCGCAACTGGGCGGTTTGGGTTCATGAATTTTTAAATGATTTCCCCGGTTGCGAAGATGTACTCCGTTATGTGCTCTGTGCCAATGCTCCTGAAACAAAGGATAATGATTTTACATGGAAGGATTTCCAGGAAAAGAACAATAGTGAACTGGTCAATAATTTCGGAAATTTTGTGAACAGGACCTTTGTCCTCATGCACAAATTGTGCAAGGGAAAAGTGCCTCCCCTGCATAAGGATGCCCAGGATGAACATGACATTGCCATCTTATCGGATATTGAAGCTGCAAAAGGAAAAGTTGAATCCTCACTTGAAAATTTCAGGTTCCGCGACGCCATTTTTGAAGTGATGATGCTGGCAGACAAGGGTAACAAATACATGCAGAAAAAAGAACCCTGGATAAAAGCAAGAAAAGCCTCCCCAAACCCCTCCGCAGGAGAGGCTTTAAACTCCGAAAACAAGAAAAAGTCTGACGATCTAAAAGACTCTGATAACCCCCCTGTGGGGGGTAGGGGGGCCAATCAAGATAGCAGGGAGGCTGCACAAAAAAGCATCGATAATTGCCTGCATTGCTGTCTTCAGTTAACCGCCAATCTTGCCGTCCTTATCAATCCATTTCTTCCATTTACAGCAAAGAAAATGCTGCATATGCTGAAACTGGTGGACAAAGTATTGGATTGGGAAAATGCCGGGAAATTAAAATTGCTCAGCACGGGTTATAGTTTACGCGAGCCCCAGCTATTATTCAGGAAAATAGAAGATGCTGAGATCGTGGCCCAGGTAGAAAAATTAAAATCAGGTCTCATTAAAAAAGAAACAACAAAAATGGAAGAGACTACAAACTCCCCTTTAGGGGACGGGGGCTCAGATGAGGGCAAAAACGAAAGCAATAGTAAACCCTCTATCCAATACGACGACTTTGCAAAGCTTGAATTGCGGGCGGGAACAGTTTTGTCCTGCATCAAAGTGGAAAAAACCGATAAGCTGTTGAAACTGGAAGTCGACCTGGGCAAAGAAAAAAGAACCATTGTTTCCGGTATTGCACAGCATTATACGCCGGAAGAAATGGTTGGCAAACAGGTGATCGTTGTTGTTAACCTTGCTCCCCGGAAGATGAAGGGCATTGAAAGCCAGGGCATGATCCTTACCGCAGAAGACCCCGATGGAAAGCTTCATTTGCTTAAGCCTGAAAACCCGGTAACACCTGGTTCCCAGGTAAGTTGATCCGCTTCATTCAGTCTGCCACTCCATTTAATTTAAAAGCCCGTCGGTTTTGAGTAAATTCAGGCCTAAAATCTGTCCGCACCTTGACGTTGAAGCGACTCCGAAAAAAATTCTTTAAAGTCCTGGGAATCATCCTCGGTAGCCTCCTTATTCTGGCTACTGCCTTGCATTTCTGGCTGGTCAATCACGCGGAAGAGATCATTCAAAACCTGGTGGAATCCAAATCGAACGGTCAGATCAAACTCAAAGTTGAAAGTTTCCGATTCAACTGGTTCAGCACAAAAATTGAATTGCGAAAAGCGGTTTTTTATACCACGGATACAGCCACAGCTACCAGCAGTTATCGTTTTGCGGTTAAAAAGATCAAGCTCCAGGTCAAATCAATCTTTCCCCTGATTTTCCGTCAACGTCTTTTGATCAAATTACTTGATCTTGACGAGCCCGATATTACGGTAACACAATTAAGAGCCAGCACAGATACAAGCACTAAAAAAGATTTTTCGATCCCGCAGGAAATGGGAAGGATCTATAATTCCATCCAGTATGCACTGGAAGTCCTACAGGTAAAACGATTTGAAATTACGAATGCACGTTTCAACCTGATCAACAAACTCAGGCCGGAAGAACAGCCCGTCACCATTACGAATATCGATTTTCATATGGAGAACCTGCGGATCGATAGCTCCCAGACAGGTAAGGAAAAGATCTTTTTCAGTGATAACGTGGTGCTGAAATCAAGGGACCAGGATATTTTATTCCCGGATAAGAGACACCGGCTCAGTTTCAGCAAATTCCGGATCAATATTGATAAAAAACTGGTTGAATTTGATAGTTGCACAGTAGCGGCCATCAAAACCGATAGCAGCGGGGCGGCATTCAGTGTGTTCTTCGATAAGCTGATGATGACCAATATCGATTTCGATACGTTGTATCGTAACGAAGTCATCAAGGCAGATTCTGTATTTGCACTCAACCCGAAATTCAAACTGGACATTGACAGGAATCGCATGACTGCCGGCTCGGCGAAAGTTCCCCAGCTGGATAAGATCATCCAGCAATTAACCGGCGACCTGCTGGTAAATTTCGTAGTGGTCAACAATGCCGATTTTGCCATCAATGTGAAAAGAGATGGCGTGCCGAGTTCGTTTACTTCCCAGGGAAATAATTTTGAAATGCAGGGATTGCGGATCGATGGCAAGGCGGAAAAACCAATGAAGATCAAAAGTTTTGCCATGGCGATCCGGCATTACGAAAATTTCTTAAAAGACAGTTCTTATGCCCTGGTCTTCGATAGTATCCTTTTCAATAACGATCATATCATGCTGCACGATTTCTCCCTGCGGCAACTCCGGGGAGGAGGCATGGTCAACGACCTCAAAGTATCCCGGTTTGAATTGGTGGGCCTTTCCTGGGATAACCTGTTGTTTGAGAAAAAGCTGGTCGCGCGTGAAGCCACTCTCTTTGAACCATCCATTAATTACGAGATCGGTTCATCTGCTGTCAAACCGGGCAGCCAAACAAATATTTTCCTGGCCCTGGGGAGTATCAACGATTTCCTCATGCTTGAAAAACTAAGGATCATCCGGGGACAGATCGACCTTGTTGTGAATAAACGAACCGAATTGCATTTAAAGAATGCTACCATGTCGGTACATAGCCGGGAATTGCTGGGATCGCATCAGCTCAAAACGATCCGGCAATCGATCGATCACCTGGAAAGTACCGAAGGCACCATCAAGAATGAAACATTAAGCGTTGGATTCAAGGATATTTATTTTACCGGTGGAGACAGCCGTTTCAAGGCTGCCAGCATGTATGTGATGAATAAGGAAAAATCCCTGGATGCATCCGCCAGTAATATTAACCTGGATGAAGTCTTTGTGGATGAAAAAACGGGGAATATCAGGATCGATGGCGTTCAATGGGACCAGGCGCATGTAAAACTGAGCGCATTACCTGCTGCTAAAGATTCTGCCAACAAGGCCAGCATCCAACTCACTCATATTAAAGGAGGGCCAACAGAAATAGACGCGCAATTCGGAACGCGCGCTTTGAAAACAACTATCCAGCACGTTGCTGCTGATGAATTCTTACTGGTTCCGGGAACGAAACCAGTGATCAATAACCTGGATATAACAGGTCGTAATATCACCTGGAAGGATACTGTTTCCAGGATCCAGGTGAATGCATATGAAGTAAAGGATAAACAATCGGCGTCTTTCCAGGGCCTGCAATATGAGAAGATCACAAAGACCGACAGTATCCTTGTATCCATTCCACAGGTTTCTTTTTACCCCGATATCCGATCCGTGATCGAAGGTGCTACACAACTCGATAATATAAAGGCTGATAAACCCAGTATCCGCCTCAGGATTCATGAACCCCCTTCAACCAATGAAAATAACGGAAGTGGTTTTTTGCCTTTCCGGTTTGGAAGCCTGGTATTGACACAACCGGACATTGAATATGAACACCAGGATTATAAAGGCACGGTAAGCCTGAAGTGGGATGGCCGCGCAGGTCCCGGTAATATGATATCCATTACCGGTGCCCGGATCGATTCCAGTACCGCAGCCCTTCAGCAGGTGGATCTTACCCTGAATCATTTTCTATTTACAGGTGTCAATGGTAACCGGTTTGATGCAAAAAAAGGAGAAGTGATCGCCCGCCTGAATGATATCAGGCTGGAAAGAAGAGTGGGAGAAGATGGCTGGCAGGGAAAGATCTCTTTGCTGGATATGAAACAATTTGTTTTCGACAGTTTGGGAAAACATTCAGGAACATTGAAAATAGAAACAGCCGGGCTTAACGATCTTGACCTTAGTTCAGAAACGATCCGGTCCATGCGGTCGATCGTTGAAAAGAACAGCCGCTTCAGGATCTCAAAACTAACGGGTGAATATATTGATAGTAATAACTTGTTCAGGTGGTTTAACGCCAACTATGATCAAGGCAGTCGTTCCCTCCTGTTGGATTCATTTCATTACAAGCCTACCCCTTCCAAAGAAGCATTTGCAGCCAGTCATGCTTACCCGCTGGACTATTTGAATGCGAAGACGGGCAAGATCAGTATTGGTCCCATCGATCTGGATAAGTACCTCAAAGATTCAGTATTGAGTATCGGCACGATCCGGGTGAACGATCTTGATTTAAATGATTACCGCGATAACCGGAAACCCAGGCAGCAGGGCGTCATCAAACCTTTGCCGGTTGGTAAGATCAAGGCTCTCAAAATGAAATTCTCAATCGATAGCCTGCTGTTTGACCGGGCCAGGACAGTTTACACCGAATTAAGTCCAAAAACGGGAAAGGCCGGTGAGATACCCATTACGAACATGACCGTTAAACTTTTTCCCATCCGGAATTATGACCTGCAACCCACAGATTCTTTGCGAATCCAGGCCATGGGTTACCTGATGGATTCTATTTGGGTAAGATTAAGGATGCGTGAGTCTTATCTTGACAGCTTATCAGGGTTCCTGTTCACATTGAGAATGAAACCCGCGGACATGCGCGTATTGAATCCCATCCTTATACCATTGACATCCGCCAAGCTTAATTCAGGCTACCTGGATACCCTGAGTTTACGGGTCGCCGGTACGGAATACATCGCATTTGGTGACATGCTGATGTTTTACCACAACCTCAAAGTAACAATCTATAAAGACAGGCATGGAAGAAATGCGAAATTCTGTGATGCCTTGCTCAACTTCATTGCCAATACTTTTATTTTCAGAAACGATAATACCCGCAGGACCGGTCATGTATATTTTGAGAGGGACAGGAACCGGGGGCCGCTGAATTACCTGATCCGGATCTCGATGAATGGGGTAACCAATACGATCAGTGGCAGGAACAGCCGTCAGCTCTTACGTCTCTACAAAAAAGAATTGCTGAAGCGACATCTGCCTCCGGTAGATTACGATTGATGAAGATGCTATGTTATTCCAACGGTTTTAACCGTGGGAATGGTGAAAGCCGGATTCAACTTGCTTCCAAAGGAAAATATAGCTCCAGCGTACAACCTTCTCCCGGGGAAGAAAGGATGGTGATGGTTCCGTTATAAGCGTCAGCGCGGCTGAAAATATTGACAAACCCGATTCCCTTTCCTTTTTTCTCTACATCAAATCCTTTTCCATCGTCGTTGATCAGGAGGCGGATCATGCCATTCTCTTCTTCCATTAATAGCTGAACAACTTTGGCTTCTGCGTATTTGATGATATTGCTGGTTTGTTCCTGGATGATCCTGTAGACCATCAGTTTTTGATCATTTGACAAATTATCTTCGAGGTCATCCGGGAAACTGAATTGTACATCCAGGTTCTTCAGCATTTTCATGTTGTAAACTATATCCAGCACACTTTCCTTCAAACCCACGGTCTTGATCAGGGAAGTATTCAATGATTTGGAGATCTTACGGATCTCTTCCAATGCCATTCCCTGGTACTCGATGGCTTTCTGTAACAGATCATGAGCCTGGTCGGGGTTTTTCTGGGCGGTTTGCATGAACATCTTCGCACTCATCAGGATCTGGTTCACATTATCATGTAATTCTTTACTGATATTATTTCTTTCAGCTTCCTGTACAGCAATGGAAGACTGGCTGAGTTGCTTTTGTTTCTGTATCTCTTCCTGTATTAAACGGGCTTCCAGTTTTTTTCTTTCTGTCAGGTCCTGGATGGCACCGATGATACGGATGGGTTTGCTGTGCCGGTAAAGGATAATACCGCTATCGAGAAGGTATTTGTATGACCCGTCAGCACATTGGAACCTGTATTCATCCTGCCAGCGGTCGATCCCCTCGGCGATGGTTTGATTCACCTTGTTTCTTACCCTGTCACGATCCTCCGGGTGAACTTTTTCGAACCACCAGTCAAGACTGGGTTGTGTTTCATCACGGTGGTATCCTGAAAAGGAATTGAACGCTTCGCTGCGGTAGATCTCATTGGTTTCAAGATCCACATCCCATATCGCATCGGAAGTGAGTTTTCCCGCATAATAGAATCGCTCGTTACTTTTCCTGAGCGCTTCTTCAGATTTGAGTTTATCCGTAATATCGGAAATCGAGATCACCGCTGCATAAGGTTTACTTTCTCCCGGGTGAGTGATCCCCTGGCTATTGATCAATAACCACACACGGGCGCCGTCCGGCTTTTCAATTCCTAATACCACGTTCCGTTGTGCTTCTCCTGTTTCCAATGTGATCCTGGAAGGAAATTCATGAAGTGGTAATTCAGTTCCGTCGGCCCTTACCGCATTCCATTTTGCACTGGCTCCCAACCTGCCCAATAATTCATCTTCTGCAATGCCCAGTATCTCGATAGCGCGGTGATTGCAGGCACCGATCTTTCCATCGGCTTTCACCATCACCACACCATCAAAAAGCGTATTGACAAGGATCGCATATTCATTTTCTGTTTCAGCCATCTGTTTTTCCTTGTGCTTGATATCACTGATATTGTGATTCATGAACACAATGGCAACAGGCTTATCATTTTCGTTGAGGATATAATTGGCAGTCGACCGGAAATAGATGGGCAATCCATCATATCTTTTAAAGATCATTTCCCCGCTCCAGCTCCTGGAAGTGACCAGGTCGATCGTCATTTCTTCAAGGGATTCATTCACCAGTTCAAAATTCACCAGTTCAAAAAGATTTTTCCCCATGGCACCCTTAAGTCCATGCATTTGTTCAGCAACCGGGTTCCAGCCTGTAATGTTGAATTGAAGATCGGTTTGAAAAACGGCGTCCTGGAGATGAAACAATTCATTTCCCACGACAGGCGCCTTGTGTATCACCGAAAGGTGATCTGGCTTGATCGCACGCGTGTTCCCTGAGCGGTTCATAAAATATTGGTTAGCGTTTCGAAATTGGATCTGTTGTTTCATCGCGAACAAACAACCGGTCAAAATAGAAATTTTACTCTGTGGGCACAAAGTATTAGTTCGCAATTCCTGCCTTAATAGTATATGTTCAGTGACCCCCCGGGGTTTTTACGTATCCCAAATCACGGCTGTGTAAACCGGCCCTGGATACCCCAAAGCCCAATTCCTTCCAAATCATCAGAAATTCAGTAATTTATTAAGAGAAAACCGCCTTTTTCATGCGAAACGCCACTCCATATATATATATCCTTTTCGCCCTCTTGTTGAACCTGGGCTCGCTGGCTGCCCGGGGACAAACCCAGGATGATTTCAATACCAAAATGAATGAGTTCTATACAAATGCCTCAGACAAAAAGAAAGCCCTTCCGCTGGCTAAAGAGCTTTACAATTTGGTAGAAAAAAGCAAGGGCCTCCAGACCTACTCCAATTACTATATTCTGAAAACCATTTTTGAGAACCAGGCCCCTGATGAAAAACTGGCGAAAACCTGTGCTGATAAAGCCACGAAGGCAATGAATGAAATGATCGGTTTGCCACAAGCGCCTCCCGCTGATACGACCAGTGACAATAATAAATGGTATTATATCCTTTTCCCGGGTTTATTCAGTACAAAAGACCCTGCGAATGCTGAAAAGGCTTTGCAATTCATCAATACGCATACCGGTTTCCGGAGTTTCAGCAATTATATATTCGTTGCCTATGCTTTTGAAAGAAACGGGGACTATGCCAACGCAAAGATCAATTATCAGGCGGCGCTGCAAATGAAAG
>DATINK010000367.1:0-12995 GCA_035474355.1 Chitinophagaceae bacterium
CTTATCTCTGCGAACGGGGAGTCTCGACTGCAACCGGCCCGGATGCCGGTGCATGAACCTCCATCGAACCTGAATGATCAGCGGACCCGGTCGGAGATGCGGTACTCGTGGCTGGGACAACGGCATCTTTCTCCGCCGGCGCAATTCCTTTGGCGCGAACAATCGCCCAATGCCATTCCTGGTCGGGGAAAAGAGCAAAATTTAGAGGCGTGCGAAAGATCGCAGTAGTAGATGGCGTCGCGGAAATACCGGCACCCGCGTAATCATCTTTTCCTTCTATATAGTTATAGTCGCCACAATTAAAATCAGCATTGGTTAATTGGAGATAGTCGATGTCCGAGGTGTCTTTTGTAAACAAATCCCCTTTTTCTGTCATTTTCACCGGGTCGCAGATCTTCATGGAGATCCTGTAGTTCGCTTGTTCACTCATGTAGTGATCCATTTTCACTTCTATATTCAGATAGGGCGACTGTGCCAGCAGCTGTGAAGAAAAGAGCAATACAATGAGGGGGGTGAGCTTTAACATATAATAATATATATACCAAAGCTACAATTCCCTTCTTGCCGATGGCATATTCGTCAGCCTGTTTTTGAATCCCGCCCTGTGAATGTGTGAAACAGAGTGCTTTAAAGGAGGTCGCTAATTCGTTAAATTTGTAAAATGAACACTATAGCGCCTGAAAAAATATTCAACGAGAAGATCGAATCGGAAACCAGGATCGAACCCCGCGACTGGATGCCCGATGCTTATAGAAAGACCCTGGTGCGGCAAGTCAGCCAGCATGCACATAGCGAGATCGTGGGCATGTTGCCCGAAGGCAATTGGATCACCCGCGCTCCTACATTAAAAAGAAAAGCAATTCTATGAGCCAAAGTTCAGGATGAAGCTGGTCACGGCCTGTATTTATATTCAGCAACAGAGACTTTAGGGACGACAAGGGAAGAAACGATCAATGACCTGCACAGCGGTAAGGCTAAATATTCTTCCATTTTTAATTATCCATCGCTGACCTGGGCTGATATCGGTGCCATTGGCTGGCTGGTGGATGGGGCCGCGATCCTGAACCAGGTGATGCTGACCCGTACATCCTATGGGCCTTATGCAAGAGCAATGGTAAGGATCTGCAAAGAAGAAAGTTTTCACCAACGACAGGGTTTTGAAATATTGCTTGTGCTTTCCCGCGGAACCAAAGAACAAAAAGATATGTGCCAGGACGCCATCAACCGCTGGTGGTGGCCCAGCATGATGATGTTTGGTCCGCATGATAAGGATTCCACACATTCTGATCAAAGCATGAAATGGAAAATAAAAAGAAAGAGCAATGATGAGCTGCGACAGGATTTTGTGGATATGTGCGCTGAGCAAGTGAAAGTTTTAGGCATGCAGGTCCCCGATCCGAAGCTGAAATGGAATGAAAAAACAAAGCATTATGATTTTGGAGAGATCAACTGGGATGAGTTCTGGAAAGTGGTGAAGGGAAATGGTCCCTGTAATAAGGAAAGAGTGGAGGCCCGTAAAAAGGCCTGGGAGGATGGGGCGTGGGTCCGCGAAGCGGCGGAGGCATATTCTTTGAAAAGGCTAAATAAAGCTGAAAATACCCTATAAGTGGTAATTATTGATTACTAATTATTGATTATTTCGTGTTGAATTGATCCTAGTCTACAGGCCAGGTCATTATAATTACCCGAAGGGCTTTTTGTGGCGAGATATGATCATTTTTACGAGTTGCCTGTCTATAAAACTTGCAGGAAATTCAGAAATAAAATATCGCAGATCATAAAGAATAATCTGCCAAAATCTGAAGAGTATCGCTTGAAAGCACAGGTATTGGATTCCAGCAGATCAGTTACTGCAAATATTGCAGAGGGTTTTGGAAGATTTCATCACCAGGAAAATATTCAATATTGCAGGCAGTCAAGGGGTTCGTTGGATGAAACGCTTGACCATATGATCACGGCATTTGATGAAAAATATATAACCAAAGAGTTGTTAGTTGAAATAAATTCGGACTATAAAGAGTGTCTCAAACAGTTAAACGGGTATATCAAGTATTTAAAAGCTGCAAAACAGGGAACGACCAATAATTAATAATCGCAATAATGAATATTCAAATAAAAAGACTGTATTACGGTGATATTCCCGAAGACAAAGGTGGTGAAATCATTTCTTCTGATAAAACAAAAAACGATTGGCCCCTATGGGAGATCTTCATCCGAAGCAAACAAGGCCTCGATCATAAACATGTAGGCAGCCTGCATGCCACAGACGCACAGATGGCTATTGAAAATGCCCGGGATGTTTATACCCGCAGACAGGAAGGTGTGAGTATATGGGTGGTGGAGTCAAAATACATTCATGCCACAAATCCTGATGAAGCGGCAAGTTTATATGATCCTGCAAATGATAAAGTTTATCGGTACCCGACATTTTATGATCTTCCTGATGAAGTAAAGCATATGTGATCGATTATTAATTACTGGTTATTAATTATTGTCCTATAATTTGGTTTTCAAGAAAGGCTTCAATCATTCTTGAGTTTCATTAAATCGAACGAAATAATTAATAATAAATAATCCTGAATGAAGAATTTTCTAATAGACTATATCCTGCACCTGGCTGACAATGCGCTTATCCTGGGACATCGTAACAGTGAATGGTGCGGACATGGCCCTGTGCTGGAACAGGACATCGCAATCACGAATATTTCACTCGACCTGATCGGGCAGGCCAGAAATTTTTATCAATATGCTGCGAAATTAATGACTGATTCTAAAGCCCCCTCTCCTTGGGAGAGGGGGTTTGGGGGAGAGGCCGGGGGTGAGACTACAGAAGATTCACTCGCTTATTTAAGAAATCCCGAAGACTTCAAAAACTGTTTACTGCTTGAATTGCCCAGGGGAGATTGGGCTTTTACAATCCTTCGCCAGTTCTATTTCAGCAATTATCAATTTTTCTTATTCACTGCGTTATTAAAAAGTAAGGATGAACAAATAGCCGCCATTGCAGAAAAATCGATCAAGGAAGTTACCTATCATCTTCGCTGGAGCAGTGAATGGGTGATAAGACTGGGGGATGGAACCAATGAGAGTTTTAAAAGGATGCAAAATGCAATTGATGATCTTTCGGGTTATACTGACGAATTTTTCATACCGGCTGATTACGAAATAAAAATGGCAAAGGAAGGAATTGGAGTTGACCCCGTTACTCTTCGGGCTGCCTGGCAACAAAAAGTAAATGCGGTTTTTTCTGCAGCCAATTTACCCGTTATTAATAACGGCAATCAAATGAATGGCGGTAAATCCGGTAAGCACGGTGACAATCTTAATAGTATTTTGAAAGATATGCAGGAGTTACAAAGAACTTATCCGGGAGCTGAATGGTAACCCCCTGCCCCCTAAAGGGGGTAAGAAGTCAATATTCAAGAGTATTCAATAATAAATGAATAAGGTTTTAAATATTACAAAAGAAGATGTCTGGAAAATAATGGATACTGTTATGGATCCAGAAGTGCCTGTATTATCTGTTATTGATTTAGGCATCATACGAAAAATAGAATTATTACCCCCCTTAGGGGGGCAGGGGGGGGCGGTTGAAGTTACCATCACCCCCACCTATAGCGGCTGTCCCGCCATGGATGTCATAGCGATAAATATCAGGATGGAATTACTCTCACAGGGATTCAGTAAAGTGGATATAAAGCAGGTCCTTTCTCCTGCCTGGACAACAGACTGGATGAGTGAAGCAGGAAAAGAAAAACTGCGCGCATACGGCATTGCGCCCCCGAATCCCAAACAACAGGTTTGCCGTGATGAATTATTCGCCCCGGATGAAACCGTACAATGTCCGCATTGCTATTCCTTTCTTACCCGTCGTATCAGTGAATTCGGATCCACTGCCTGCAAGGCTTTATACCAATGCAATGATTGCCAGGAACCTTTTGATTATTTTAAATGCCATTGAATGAAGTACGAACTACGAAGCACGAAATACGAAGTTGCAAAACTCAAACGTACTTCGTACTTCGTATTTCGTAGCTCATTTGAAGTAACTTCGGACAATAATTATTGTAGAAATGTCTTCTATCCTTTTTGAGATCAAAGACCAGGTTGGTTTTATAACACTCAACCGGCCTGACAAACTCAATTCGTTTAACCGGGAGATGTCCCTGCAACTACAGGAAGCATTGGATAATTGCAAGGATAAAAAGATCCGTTGCGTTTATATTACCGGCGCCGGAAAAGCATTTTCGGCCGGGCAGGATCTTTCTGAAGTGGCTGATCCCCGGGGACCGGGATTGGGTGTTATTTTATCTGAACATTATAATCCCATTATTAAACGGATCAGGGATCTTGAAAAACCCGTTGTGGCTGCTGTCAATGGAGTGGCCGCAGGTGCGGGCGCCAATATCGCCCTCTGTTGTGACATTGTAGTAGCTGCCTCTTCGGCTTCTTTTCTCCAGGCGTTTTCAAAAATTGGTTTGATCCCGGATAGCAGCGGTACTTATGTATTGCCCCGTTTGATTGGTTGGCAAAAAGCTTCTGCCCTGATGATGCTGGGAGAAAAAATTCCTGCGGCAGATGCAGAAAAAATAGGAATGATCTATAAAGTATTGGCGGATGAAAATTTTACAGCAGAATCGACACGTATTGCCAGCTTCCTGGCCAGCATGCCAACAAAAGGATTGTTTTATACAAAAAAGCTTTTGCAGATCTCTTTGACCAATTCTTTGGAAGATCAATTGAACCAGGAAGATGATTACCAGCAAAAAGCGGCGCAGACAAAGGATTATAAAGAAGGAGTTACTGCTTTTCTTGAAAAAAGAATTCCCTTATTTAAGGGAGAATAGGGTTTTCATTATCATCTATCAGTTATCATCTATGAATAAAGATACGCTTGCGAATAACGTGGTTTCCCACATGATGGAGAATGATTTCTTCAGCCAATGGATGGGCGTAGAAGTGCTGGATGTAAAAGAGGGTTATAGCAAAATAAAAATGACGATCCGCCAGGAAATGGTGAATGGTTTCGGGATCGTGCATGGAGGCCTTCCTTTTTCCCTGGCCGACAGCGCTTTTGCCTTTGCCTGTAATAACCGGAATAATTTATCAGTAGCACTTGATGTAACCATCACATTCACAAAGGCCGTCAATGTGGGCGATATCCTCACTGCTGAAGCAAAAGAGATCCATAATGGAAGAAGTACCGGGGTTTACCTGATCACTGTTACCAACCAGAAGAACGAATCGGTTGCGCTGTTTAAGGGAACTTGTTTCCGGACAGGAAAGACATTGGTTCACAAGTGATATATACATATTTTTAAAAAAATGTTAAAGGCTATTTAGGTTTAAAAACAGTAAAAATACGGTATCCCGTAAAAAAAATATATTGATATTAGCTTGCATAAACTAGAAATTCATTCTAGTTTTACACCCTCTCTGTTCTATCCAAATCCCATTACAAAGATCGATACCATTAAGCTGATGATTCTTTATCCATAGCTCCTTTTCAAAACCTCCAAGTAAACATCCTGCGGATAGCCTTATCCATGTCTCGAAAACCAGTTTAATTCAAACTGAGTATTCTTTTATTATTATAATTAAAAACTACGAGCATGAAAACGTTTACTTTAAACTTGTGGAGGAGGTATTCACCACAATCTATCATCTTACTTGCCTTTCTTGTTGTTTCGGCAGGTAATGTGTTTGCACAACCCCAGGTAACACTTAGCCCTAACACTCTCCAGACGATCAACGTCGGTGGTACGGTTAATTTTACCGCAACCAGGAACAGCAATTCTTCTTTCTGGCCTGGTGGAAACAGCAATTTCACTTATACATGGAGTTCAACCGGTCCGGCCGTTGTTGGATTTACCAACAACCCGGGTTCAGGTGGAAGCAGCTCAGCTACAGTTGCAACATTTACAGTAGCCGGTAGCTATACCGTTAGCTGTTTTGTACAGGAAGGTGGCGGAGGTCTTTCAGCGACATCTCCCGCAACTTCGGTTAATGTTGTAGTTCCCGCTCCGGCAAACTTATGGGCGACTTCAACAAACGGAACGCAAGTTTCAAGCTTTACTGTATCGAGCGGTTCCTATATCAGTGGCCCGGATAATATATTCGTTCCTTCTGGCGGAAGCACCGCTGCATTGGGAAAGAACCCAACCGGGGGGCCAGGCGGAGACAATTTTTACTGGTTGCCTAACAGTTCCAATAACAATGGTACGATAAGCATTTGGGCTTCTACAGCAGTTGGAGGCTCTCAAAGCAATGTTAATACCACATTTGATGTGAATGCGGGCAGCAATAACGATTTAGGGTTCGTACGTCTCGCTATGGACCAGGCAAAAACAGGATGGATCCTGGCTGGCGACGGAAGCACTGTTTATATGGCAAAATTTGCCAGTAACGGTACGGGATCAGTTAGTCCTGTAAGCGTACCCGTTTCTCTGTCAGGTGGTGTTGCAGCTACCTTCCAGAACGGTGACGTTTGTATTGATGGAAATAACAACATGTATGCGCTTGCTAATAATGGAAGCGGACTCACACAAATATTTGTTGGCTCCCTGGCCAATCCTACAGTAACCTTAACTCAAAAATGGAACCTCGTGGCTCCTGGTGGTGCTAATTTTTCAGGAACTGTGAACGGAGTTGCTTTTGACATCCTGGGATCGCTGTATATCAGTACTTCAACAGGACTTTATTTTATCGATCAGACAACCGTAAATACGCAAGGTGCAGGAACAGTTGTTTGCTCGCTGGTTCGGACTCAATCCGGCCTGCAGGACCTGGCATCGAATTTTTTCCCAACACAGACCCAACTTCCTGTTGACCTGATCAGTTTTTCCGGCATCCTGAAAAATAATATTACTTCATTAAGCTGGGAAACTGAAAACGAACAAAATTTCGATCATTTTGAAATAGAAAGACGTGGTGATAACAGTGGCGCTTATGCGAAAATCGGTGTGAAGGCTTCATTGGCTTCAACCGGCCGCTCTTCTTATCATTTCGATGATAACCTGGCCGGTACGAACGGAACTGCCTTCAATTATCGCCTGAAGATCGTTGACATAGATGGCAGGTTTAAGTACAGCAATATTATCCTTGTCCGCAGGGATCAGAATATTTTCGCTGGAATTAAGTTGAGCCCGAACCCGGTTGTCGGTGGCATTGCGACGGCAAGATTTGAAGCATCTGAAAACAGCAATGTTGTTTTCAGGGTGATGGATATGAATGGCAAAACAATGCTTCAGCAGACCAATAAGGTTTACGAAGGCATCAATAGTGTGGCCATCAACAACCTTGACCGTCTGCAACCAGGCATGTACTTGTTGCAATTGGAGAATGGTACAACTGTTCAAAACATCAAATTCTCAGTTGCCAGGTAATTAACTATTCAGTAGTTAAACCCAAAGGATTTCAATCAAAGGGGTGGACGCAACCCACCCCTTTTTACCAAACTTTTTATACGGTGTTGATCCCTGACTAAGGTAATTAAGCCTGTTCCTTGTGAAGTTAAAAGGACCCCGGGATACATATACTTGAATCACTAATGTACATGCTCAGGGTTTTTATACCTTGGCCCCTCTTGCCTTCGTGGCGGAGGGGTTCTTTTTAAACGACTTCCGTAATTCTACGAATCGCTGCTCATAAAATTTTTTGTTACTGAGCAGCATAATAGTCGTAACTTAAATCTCATCTTTATTTTATTTAAACAACAAAAAAGGAGATCATGAGAAAAGGTTTACACTTTGTATCCCTCTTGCTGGGAGCAAGTTTAGTGACAACACTGGCCATGGGCCAGGTGGATCGATTTGCCTATGCCGTTACGGATGCACAACAGGATGGCTCTAACTGGAGCTTCCTGAGAAAGCTGAACCTGAGTACAGGTGAATATGGCCCTGTACTATTGGATGGCTTTACGGCCACCCCGTTGGCTTATGATGCCGGAACAAAAAAACAATTAGCAGCCCCATTGATCGACCTGCGCTATGGCAGCCAGGTCAATGCAGCATTTGGTATGGGCGTTGCCGCGGCGGCTTATGACAAAAGCAATAATCGCCTTTTTTATACGCCTATGTTCGTGGATCAATTACGGTATGTGGACCTGAAGACCATGAAGGTTTATTTCGTGGACCAACCCCTGACCGGCATGACTGAAAAATCATCTGACCAGGGTAATATCGTTACGCGCATGGTGATCGCGTCAGACGGAAATGGTTATGCCATGACCAATGATGCCACCCATCTTATCCAGTTTACAACAGGTAAAAAAATAAAGATCACGGATCTCGGTTCATTGGTGGATGATCCTTCCAATAAAGGAATATCCATCCATAATTCCTGCAGCAGTTATGGCGGGGATATGATCGCTGATGACAATGGCAACCTCTATGTGTTTTCAGCACGCAACCATGTATATAAAGTGAATATTGAAACCAAGGTGGCTACCCACCTGGGCATGGTGAATGGCCTTCCTGCCAACTTCACGATCAATGGCGCGGCGGTGTATGAAAACAACCGGGTGGTATTGAGCAGCGCAGTAAAGGTTAATTCTTACTTTACGGTTGACCCTGCAACCTGGAATGCCGCTGAATACAAGATCAGCGGTACGCTCTGGTTCAGCTCTGACCTGGCCAATAGCAACCTTTTATCGACAACCAAATCAAATCCTGTCGTTCCACAGGTGTTAACCAAGAATACGCCAGTGGTCACCCCCGGAATGAATAAAATACAGGTGTTCCCTAACCCGGTAACCAATAACCGTTTTGTCGTTCAGTTTTCTGATTTAACCTCCGGTATGTATACACTGGAAGTAACGGATGTAATGGGCCGGCAAGTGGCGCAAAGATCGATCAATATCAGCGGGGATAATCAAACTCAAACGGTTGATCTCAATCCTGCGAATGCAAGAGGTGTATACCTGGTTAAAGTAACTGACAATAACACCAAAGCAGTTTACACAACTAAACTCATGGTTCAATAGACGCTGTTCTGACGTTAGAAAATGTCCCGTTTCGACGGGACATTTTTTTTTGCGGTTATATTTGTAATGAATGATTCATTTGTAAAACCCAGGAATTTGGAAAAAAGCAATTTTGTAGACCAGATCCGCATTTTTTGCCGTAGCGGGCATGGAGGCGCAGGCTGCAAGCATTTCATGCGTAATAAATTTACAGCCATGGGCGGACCTGACGGCGGTGATGGCGGAAGGGGCGGTCATATTATTTTAAAGGGGAACAGCAACCTGTGGACTTTATTACACCTCCGCTATTTCAAAAATGTATTGGCGGAAAACGGAGAAGGCGGTAGTGGTAATAACAGGACCGGACGTTTTGGAAAAGACGTGATCATTGAAGTTCCGCTCGGCACGATCGCCAAAGACGGGGACTCAGAAGAAGCAGAAGCAGAGATCATGGAAGACGGGCAGGAATTGATCTGGATCCCGGGCGGTCGCGGTGGATTGGGGAATGCAAAATTTGCCACCCCTACTAACCAGGCACCCGAACATGCACAACCAGGCGAGGAAGGTAAGGAAGGCTGGAAAGTCCTTGAATTGAAAGTACTGGCGGATGTAGGTATGGTCGGATTTCCTAATGCCGGTAAATCCACGCTACTTTCTGTTATCACGGCTGCAAAACCCAAGATCGCCGATTACGCATTTACCACCATTACTCCTAACCTGGGTATTGTTGAATATCGTGATGGAAAAAGTTTTTGCGTGGCCGACCTGCCGGGTATCATTGAAGGCGCTGCAGAAGGAAAAGGATTGGGCCATCGCTTTCTCAGGCATATTGAAAGAAATGCCGTTTTATTATTCCTGCTTCCTGCAGACAGCCCGGATCATAAAAAAGAATTTGAGGTGCTGGTGAATGAACTGGAAAAATACAACCCGGAACTATTACAAAAACAATTCATCATCGCGATCAGTAAAAGTGATATGCTGGATGCAGAATTAAAGA
The DNA here is from genome assembly GCA_035474355.1 of Chitinophagaceae bacterium. Taxonomy (GTDB): domain Bacteria; phylum Bacteroidota; class Bacteroidia; order Chitinophagales; family Chitinophagaceae; genus DATINK01. The sequence continues at coordinate 9,960 of DATINK010000367.1, forward strand.
ACGCGATCGAAAAACAATTACCGGCTGATATTCCTCATATTTTTATTTCTTCTGTTGCCAACCAGGGCCTGGTTGAATTAAAAGACCTGCTTTGGAATTCGCTCAATGCACCGCTTCAATAAACGCATTGCCGGTTGCTGTTCTTTTGTTTTTATTAAAGTGTTCTCTTATTTTAGCTGAAGACCATGGCAAACATTACTCACTTAAAAAGGCGGTATATCAGGTCCCGCTTATTAGCGGCACATTTTTACCGGGATGTCCTTAAGTCCATGTGGCTATTCTTTCCGGCCATTCTTTTTTTAGCGCTGGCATATGGCATCTTCTGGCAGATCCCGCAGGGACAGGATATTATTGCGCTGGCATTGGAAAGAAAAAGAGTTGAACACCGTGCTTTTATTTCTATTCCTTACGCCCTGTTCATCCTGGGGTTGGTATTTTGGGTTTATGTAACCTGGTACAGCACCCGCGTAGTGGCAAAAGCCAAGCATTTCCAGTCACCGGATGAAGATGATCGCTGGCATGGTTTTGCGAAACAAACTCCCCGTCTCCTTGCATTTACCTGTATATCGATCGTTCTATTGGCCATTGCCAGGCTTCCAAAAATTGTGTTTGAACCGCTCGGTAATGCCAATATCGATCATGTCATACAAATTGTAAAACCGTACTGGAGTCATGGTTTGACTTATCTCCTCCTCATTATCAGTATACCCTTTTATTTTGTTTTGGATTATGCCTGGAACTTATTGGTGAAAAAGATCAAAAGCAATTCCACAGATACGCACCGTTCACTGATCAGGTGGCGCCGTCTTATTTATTTTATTTTATTGGCCGGGTACCTTCTTGTGATCGTTATGCAGAATCCCAAACTGCTGCTGACCTATATTTTTTTACTGCAGGGAGGGCTGGTCCTGTTAATGATCATTCGTCATGAAATGGATGCTATCCGGAAAGGAACCGAGGAGGTTGAAGAACTGGATAATCCCCGTCATGTCAATCGCAAATCTTTATTGTTTAAAAAATTCAGGCATATTGTATTTGACGATGAGGACCATGCTTATTTTCAAACATTTAAACTGATCAGTTTCCCGGCGGTATGTGTTTACCTGGCCGCGATCATAGATATAAAATTTGCGGCTATCATTGGACCCTGTCCCTTCCTGCTCCTGGCATTTGGCGTTTTACTGATCATGGGCAACCTGATCACCGTCATCTCTGTATTTGTAAGACTGAATTTTCACCTGATCTTATTCGGGATCTCCATGTTTCTCGGGCATAGTACACGGCTGACAGAATCTTACAAAGCAGAACTGCTGCCTAAAGTAAGTACGGCTCAATTCAACAAGCGGCAGAATCTCCGGGAATATTTTCTCAACTGGCTGGCAGAACGAAAACCTGAATTGGATCAAATGAGTGCAGACAACAGTAGCGCAAAATTCCCGGTATATTTTGTCATGGCCAATGGCGGCGCCTCGCGGTCGGGTTATTGGACCGCTTCTATACTTAGTGGTCTCGAAACAGGAACCGACGGGTTTTTTTCAAGGCACTTGTTTTGTCTTTCCGGGGCTTCCGGTGGCAGCCTGGGAACATCTGCTTTCTTTACCATGCTGAAGGACAAGCCTGAAATGGACAGCCTTCATCTCAATATGTCAGAAGAGACCGATAAATATTTCAAATCGGATTTTCTGACTTTTACCATGTCGCATATGCTGGGGCCTGATATTTTTTCACATATCATCCCGGGATTGCATTGGGTCACACTGGATCGTGCAACAGCCCTGGCTCACTCAATAGAAGAAGCCCCAGGAGATGATTCTCAGAAAAAATTCTTTTATCATAAATACAGGCAACGACTATCCGGCATGATCACGCAACAAAGCGTTCCCTATCATTTACCCGTGCTTTGTATCAATACAACGAAAATGCAGGATGGTAAACCAGCTGTGATCAGTAATATCCGGATCAAAGAAGATAGTGCGGGCAATAATTATTTCAATAACCGCATCGATGTGCTGGATCTCCTGGGTCCTAACAAGGATATGAAATTAAGTACCGCTGTTGTGTTAGGTGCCAGCTTTCCCTACCTGAGCCCGGCAGGCCGCATTGATGATTACCGGCCCGACAGTTCCGGTTCAGGAGTGAATTATTTTGTTGACGGGGGATATTTCGATAACTCCGGTGCGGGAGTGGTGAATGAAATGATCATTGCCCTGGATCATTTGCTTAACGAAGATACTTTCAGGATATACAGGAATAAACTTGAGTTTTATGTCATTCATATTTCCAACACAGATCCGAAAGACGTAAAGAAGAACAGGATCAACCCCGTTGTAAATGATTTATTAAGTCCTGTCAGAACCATGATCGGATCTTATGGAAGTCAAACTACCGTGAATGATCAGCGCCTGAAAAGTTATCTCACTGCCCTGTACCCTACATCAAATCACTATTTGAATTTCGATCTTTATAAAAACGACCGGTTGAAGATCACTTACTCTATGAATTGGGTGATCTCCCGCTACCAGATGAACCTGATGACAAATTTTGCACTGCCCGGCTCTGGTTATCTCAGGGCCATCAAGAAATACAATACGGCAGATTCCCTGTTAACGTCTCCCGGGAACCAGGATCCTTCCCTGCATTGATGGATCATTGTAATATTATATAAGCGGGTTCCCGGCTTTTTGGCAAGCCCTCGTTTTTTAGTAGGTTTGTCCCCCCCAACGTTTACATATGAAGAAGTTATTAATTACCCTCTCGCTTTGTTTAGGTCTCGTTATCAAGTCATTAGCTGATGAAGGCATGTGGCTCCCCTTACTACTGGGTCAGCAGGTATATAGTGATATGGTGAAAAAGGGCCTGAAACTGACCAAAGAACAGTTATACAATATTAATAAGCCCTCTCTCAAGGATGCGATCCTGATTTTCGGAAGTGGCTGTACAGGAGAAGTAGTAAGTTCACAGGGTCTCATCTTCACCAATCACCATTGTGGCTTTGACGCAATCGCATCAGCGAGTACGGTGGATAACAATTACCTG
>DATINK010000368.1:0-8789 GCA_035474355.1 Chitinophagaceae bacterium
TAAAGTTTTCGAGTATGGCTGCCGGTATGATCAATACCAGGGCTATCCAGCTCCAGTTTTTATTGAACCAGGCATTGTTTAATAAGAGATTCAATAATATGATCACCACGATGGATAATAATCCCCAGGGAAATAATAGAAAAGTGGAGGGCTTGCGTGATTGAGTTGCCATGTTAGAATGATTTGGTTGTAAAGGGAAGTTATCAAATATTTCCCGAAACATAAATAAATGAGATTCATGCGGATAGGGAATCAGGAAAAATAAATTTGGAAACCAAAAGGTTTCCTATTTATATTTGCAACCTAAAGGTTTCATAATATGCGCAGAGACGTATTCCAGGCTATCGCGGACCCTACCCGGAGAGAGATCTTGCACATGGTTTCCCGGGAGCCGCTGAATATAAATACTGTTTCAGGGAATTTTGATGTAAGTCGCGCCGCTATCTATAAGCATTTGAAAATGCTCAACCAATGCGGCCTGCTGACAGTAAAACAAAAAGGGCGGGAACGATTTTGTGAAGCCAGGCTGGAAAAACTGGGTGAAGTATCTGCCTGGGTGGAACAATACCGGCAGGTATGGGAGGCAAGACTGGATAATTTGGAAAATTATATAGCTAAACTTCAATCCAAAAAGAGATTGCCCGGAAAGAAGAAATAAACATTTAAAAGCAGGATATGAAAAAAATATTTTCCCTCAATAACCTGGATCCAGATCTCTCTGCTTTGTTGCTGAGATTGATATTGGGTGGCCTGTTTATTTATCATGGTTATTTCTGCATCGAACACATGAATGAATATCGGCCATTGTCGCAACCAATTATCGGTATCCCGGGCAAACTGGCTTACGACCTGTTGATGGTATTTCAACTGGGTTGCGGGATATTGTTATGTCTTGGTTTTCTGACGCGACTGGCCGTATTGCCCATTACGTTTATGATGGTCGTTGCTTTTTTTGTTGCCCATAAAAAAGATACATTCCAGGTGAAGGAACTCGCGTTTGCCTATATGTTATTATCCGTTGTTGTATTTATTATGGGAAGCGGTAAATATTCATTGGATGCGCTGCTATTCAAAAAACGTGGAACAGTAAATTGATCATTCTAAAAAAATAAACATGGCTAACACTAAATCTTCAACTATTTCTTCTGCTGATACAACTGACCGTGAGGTGGTGATCAGGCGTTTGATCAACGCACCCCGGGAACTGGTCTTTGATGCCTGGACAGATCCGGAACATGTCGGTGAATGGTATGGTCCGACAGGCTTCACCATCACCACGCATGAAATTGATATCAGGCCCGGTGGTGTATGGCGTTTTATCATGCATGGTCCCGATGGTATTGACTATCCCAATTATATTAAGTACGATGAAGTTGTAAAGCCGGAGCGATTGGCCTATTCACATGGATCCTCTGCCGATGAGCCAGATCTTTTTTATGCCACGATAACTTTTGAAGAAGCGAATGGCAAAACGCAATTACAAATGAAGTCGGTATTTAAGACCAAGGAGGAAAGAGACTATGTTGTACGGGAACACAAGGCTATTGAAGGAGGGAACCAGACGGTGGACAGATTTGAGGCGTACTTAAGAAGCAGATAAGAACTAATAGATAAGAGTTATCTATTGTATCATTTTCCCCCGGATGATTTCCATCAACTCGGCTTTGTAGCTATCACCGATGAGGATCTCGGCAGTTACATTTTTCAGCTTTACCAGGTTACCCTCGATGCCGGTGACGCGCGCAATGGGAATAATAAAGGATTTGTGTACGCGAATGAATTGTTTTTTGGACAGGTGCTCTTCCAGCTCTTTCATACTGGTATACACCAATGTTTTTTGCCCAGCCCGGTAAATGGCCACATAATTCTTCATGCTTTCGATAAAATCAATATCGGCCAGGTTGATCTTCAGCAGTTTTCCTTTTGATTCGGTTTTTACAAATATGTAGTCGTCTTCTGTCGATTCGGGTTTCGTAGATTCATGAATGTTTATCTGCTCCATAGCCTTTTGAACTGCGGCGAGAAACCTGGCAAGGCGAATAGGTTTCATCAGGTAATCCACGACATAAAGTTCATAGCCTTCTAATGCAAACTCACTGTAAGCGGTTGTTAGGATCACTTTGCTTTTGCCCTGGATGGCTTTGATGAAATCAATTCCTGATAGCTCCGGCATCTGGATATCTAAAAACACCAGGTCAATCTTCTGCTTTGTCAGCAACTGCAATGCTTCGATGGGGTTTGTAAAACTGGCCACCAGCTCAAGATGTGGTGTTTGGTTCACGTAATGAACCAGGATGTCGATAGCATGTTGCTCATCATCCACTATTATACATTTGATCATAACTTGAAAATTGTTAATTCAGTAGTATAAAATTCAGCCTCATCCTGCACGGTTAATGTATATTGATCTCCATAAGCGAGATCCAGTCGTTTTTTCATATTGTCCAGCCCGATGCCGGTGGATTGTTGTTTCGGCCCGAACCGTTTTTTATTCCTGCACCTGAAATACAGCTGCTTGTCTTTTACGTCCAGCTGAATCTCGATCGGGTAATTGGGGTCTTTCAGGTCTCCATGCATGAATGCGTTCTCGACCAGGGTGATCAATACAAAGGGAACGATCTGCGCTCCATTTATCGTGCCGCTCACTTCAAATTTTACATTCAGCTGGTTACTAAAACGAAGCTGGCTGATCTTTATCACGTTGTGTACATGTTCAATCTCATCTTTCAACGGAGCTTTCCCATCTTTTTGGTTGCCCTTGCTGAGGGCATAACGCATGATATCGCTGAGCGTGAGAATGCCTTCAGATAATTCCTGGGAATAGGGCAGGGACTTGGCGTATAAAAAATTCAATGTATTGTGAAGGAAATGCGGGTTGATCTGCGCCTTCAAAAAATTAAAGTTTGCCTGTGATATCTGTGCTTCCCACTGCAATTTTTGCGCCTCCAGCACCCTTTTTTGTTTTAAGGATTCACGTACATAAGTGAAGTAAGCAAAAAGAAAGCTGATGATTAAGAAAGGTATATAATGATCGATTGTGTCACGATATATAGGGAATGGTGTATCATGCTTGTGGTGGAAGACAAAGGGGAAGACATAATAAAGAAATGTCTTGTAAAGACAAACAGCCACGAATAACAGGATCACCACTTTGATATACGAAAAGATCTTTTTATGCGTATTGATCAGGTGGTAAAAAAAGTTCAGGCTGAAATAAAATAACGTTACGTAATAAAGAAAATCATGGAGATACCTGAACCCGTTTTCGGGGTAGGCAGTTGGGTCTTTCACCGGGGCCACTTTCTGATGATCCGGATTGAATCCATAGACCAATGAGTAAATGAGATAGCCTATAATGGCAAAGCAGATGATCCCTACGAGGACCTGCCAGTACTTATATCGTTGTTTAAATTTTACTTTTATTTAGATTTTACTGGTTGATCAATTCCAAACATGTCATAGGGCGGCTTACTAAAAGTATCATTAAATAATAATGCGGTAAGAAAAATGAATACAATCAGGCCCACAACGACGAGCAGCTGAACGCCGGAGGTTTTTTGAATCTCCTGTTTCGAATGTACATCACAAATTTCACCAGGACAGTGCTGCGCTTTATTTTTATAGATCATTGAATACAGCTTACACCCTAAACAAATGCCAAAAGCCGATTCAAAGAACAGGAATACCAGGCAGAAAAGGCAGCCAATAACAGTGACCCAGCCATAAGCGTTTACAATCACCAGGTAAGTAAACATGAAAGCAGACAAAACTACACCAATTATCCAGGCAAACTTTTTTGGCTGCGCACCGACATATTCAGGGGCCTGGTTCCCAACGATCAAACGCCCGATGATCAAGGAAGGAGAAAACCGGGGACTAATAAAGACCCGGATAATGAAATCGGTGAGAATGCTGGTTATAACATATTTGAAAAGTATAAAATCCCGTTTTACTTCAATTGGCAGTATCGAAATGACGATAGCTAAAAACAGTATGCCAGCAGACGCTCTTATTTCTCTTTCATTTAAAACAGGAATATCATACCCCTTAACATCCTCACCGAATTTTATAACTTTTTTCATCTCCTGGTTGCTTAATTATTCCCCATACCCATTCCATTGCTTTGCTGCACTCTTTTCAATTCATCTTCTGCGCCACTGGTACGTTGCCTGGCTGCTTTTACACCATTATTTCCAAATCTCAGGTTGAAGCTGAGTTTGAACTGCCGGCTTTCCTGGCGAAAACTGAAATTCGTTATCTGCCCGGCAAAATCTGCGGTGGCCCTGAATTTGAGGGAATAGAATATATCACTCACGGAAGCCTTAACGGTCGCTTTTCCTTTTAAAATTTGTTTGGATATGCCTGCATCCACATTGTAGATGGTTTTTCCCTTGAAGCTTCCCTGGTAAAGGGTGGGAGCATTAAAGAAGCCACTTATCTCTGCCGTCCATGTCTTTGCAAACTTCAGGCTGTTCTGTGCAAAAAGATTAAAACCAAAAGCAGACAGGTCCACTTTCCTGCCCGTACCAAAATCAGCTTTGTACCTGGAATAGTTAGTGCTTACGTTGACAAACAGGCTGTAGGCTTTATATTGAAAAGGATAACTCACCGTTAAACTGGCGATATCCTGGGTCGCCAGGTTTTTCTTGGATACAAATGCTTTTGATTTTTCGGCTGTATCGATGATCTGTGTGAACAGGTCTTTTACATGGCTGTAATTAAGCGCTATGTTCAATTTATATTTATAGATATGGGTGATCCCGAAACTGTTGGTGTATTGGGGGCGAAGATTAATATTCCCTTTCATGAAAGTGTATTCGTCCAGTTTGAATTCAAAGGGGTTCAGGTCCTGGTAGGCCGGCCTGTCGATGCGGCGGCTATAAGTCAAGCTCCATTGCTTCATTGGGTTTTTATTGAATGTGATCGCTGCACTCGGGAACAGGTCAATATAAGACCGCTTAAACGAAGAAATGCTGGGCACATAACTGCTTCCATTCAATTTCAATCCATTTGATACACCTTCTGAAACAGTATTCTCAACACGCAATCCAACCTGTAACATCATTTTTTTATACTGGCGGTTATAATTGACATAGCCCGCATTGATATTCTCTTTGTACACAAAATGATTGCTCCGGTCCTTATCCAGGTTTTCGCCTGAACCGTATACATTGTAGCGCTGGAAATCGTTATCCGTTTTCACCCAGGCGGATTTTGCCCCAAACCCCAGTTTTCCTTTCATAAAATTCTGTTCGTAATCTGCTTTCAGTGAATTGATATGGATTTCCGCAGGGGAAAGCATGTGATAGGTAACATTGCTCATTTTCACTTGTCCGGTTGCATCATAATAATCATTCGGCTGGAGCTGGTCGCTATTGAGGGTATAAGCGCCCCGGTCGGCATTAATGACCAGGCTGGTTCCTTTAGGATCCGTGTAACTATAATTGAGATTGATATTCGCATTATGCCTCTTCATCGTTGTACTGTTTTCTGCCAGCAAAATGCGGTCTACAGTATTAGTGGTCGTATTTGAAATTACGGTCCTGTTAGAGGTGTTGGAAGTGGGATCAGCCAATACTCCATTTACCGTAACACCGATCGTATTTTTTTTATCCAGGAAATAATCAGCCCCGATCTTGAAATTATGTGACTTACGCAGGTCATAGATAGTCCCCGCCTGGTCAAAAAGACTGTCCAGGATGGTTCTTTTAATGGTAATATTTTGGTGATTAGGCGTATAACTGTAATTGTAAGTGCTGAAGATGTTGATTTTTGCATTCCGGTAATTCAGGGAAGCGCCTGCATTGTATTTCGATGATTGGGCAATATTCCATCCGGCATTGACTGCACCATTTGTTCCCAGGGACTTATTCTTTTTCAATCTGATATTGATGATCCCGGCATTCCCGGCGGCATCATATTTTGCAGAGGGGTTGGTGATCAGTTCGATGGCTTCGATCTGGGAAGATTGCATCGTCTTCAGGTAATTGGCAAGGTCCTGGCCCGCAAGAGGTGTTGACCTGCCATCCACATACACTTGCACTCCATTTTTTCCTGCGAGACTGATATTATCGTCTTTGTCCAGCAAAACGCCTGGTGATTTGCGCAGGAGTTCCAGTGCATTTGATCCCATGGCATTAATAGTGCCTTCCACATTCAGTATTGTTTTATCGGCTTTTACTTCCACCATCGGTTTCTGGGCGGTAACTGTAACGTTGCCCAGGTTCCCGGAGATCCGGGTTAGTTTTATTTCAGCTACAGAGATATCTGCAGCAGCGAATGAAAAACCGGGAGAATAGGCAGGCTTGAAACCCACATAACTCGCCATCACTTTATAATTTCCTTCCTTGATGCCGGAAAAACTGTAAAGTCCGTCCGACTTGGAAATAGCCAGTTTAACAACCGCCGAATCGCTCACTCTCATTAAACTGATAGTAACGCCCACCAGCGGAGACCCGTTTTCATCTTTTGCCAGGCCCTTGATCTGTTGTGCCTGTGAAGAAACTGTAATGGCAGCCAGGAGGAATAATAATAGTAGTCGCATGATTGTAGTTTTAAATGTGGGTGCAACCTACCGCGACGGGGAGCCGGGAAAAAAAACGTTATACCAATGGGGGTATTGGGAGGACGAAGAGGGGATTCCTCAAGGCTCAGCAATGAGAGGATGTTATCTTACAGAGAGCTTGACTATTTGCAGCATATGCTGGCGTTTTTTGAGTTTTAGGCGTCAAGTTTTTTTATAATCATTAATATGGAGTAGCGGGTGCGCATATTCTCAGAGATCCAAAAAATCATTTTTTTAACTGTGTTATAAATCAATGATTTGCAAGTCCGCTAGGTTTAGCTTAGTTCGCCAAAACCAGAGCTTTGTCTTGAGATTTGGCAGCATATAAGAAAAGGGAAGACCGGTGTATAAACCTTTGTGAAATAAAATTTACCAACGGTGAATTCGTGATAGATAAAAAGTATGCCGGAGAGCTTGATGCGAAGGTCCGCGTTTTCCGGGAGCAGACTAAGACCCGGAAAACAGTTTTTCCGACCATGGTCACTACCTATGGGACAAGAAAAAACGATCATTACATCGGGCGTGTGCAGGCGGAAGTGCTGATGGAGTTTTTTTTTAAGTAAGGAAAAGCCCGTCTTCGCTTAAGCTTCGGCGGACGCAGTAGCCTCGCCTGGAATCCCTGCCTGCCGGCAGGCAGGGAACCAGGATTCGTAGCCTCGACAGGAATCGAACCTGTATCTGGAGCTTCGGAAACTCTTATACTATCCATTGTACGACGAGGCCAATAAAGGGTTGCAAAAATACTTAATAAATGCCAGATGATAACTGATGATGGATAGTAGCTAGCTGGTCAGTTTGAAATTTTGGGGAAGCGGGCAAGCTATGCAATAAATTTATGCCTGGCTCTCAAGACCAAATACAAGCCCAGAATTGGGATAACAATAGTAATGTAATACAAGGTGGCTTTATACCTTTTACTGACATTCAGATCTTTGATCTTACTTATTGAATAAAAAGCGATAACCAGGAATAGAATTGCCCCAATTATAATTATCATTTCATTTGTACCCATCATCTTAAAGGTAATAAACCTAAATGGCTTCGAAGTTATTAATGTTCCTGGGCAATGGGTCATTTTGAATTGGGAGCCCAAACTCATAGAAGAGTAAAATAAACATGTTAATGCCTTGCCTCACTATCCGTTATGCATTGGCCAATGGGAATATTTTGGACGAAGTTCAAAAAAATGGTAGTTTTCTGCAGCACTTTTTCATTGAGTTCAGTCAATTCCTAAACGCCCCACCCTCATGAAAGTCAGGTTTGATGTTTAAAAACAATTAAAGCCGGCGTCATGAATCAAACAACCACTACCAGAAAGAATATCCTTCTTTCTCTGTTCCTTTTCATTTCCGGATCATTACTGGCGCAACAAGAAAGGCTTATTGTAAAGACCTATCCCGTAAAAGAAGGTACGGTCACTGTCTATTTGCCGCCCTTATCTTCTTCGGTCACTATCTCAGGTACGGTAATGGCAGAACCTTCCGGGAATTCAGAAAAAGAAAGAAATAAGAACACCGGCATTCTTAAAAATTACCGGCTTATCATCGGACAAATTACCATAGCGGTAAGTGAAAGATCATTTCATTGTCAAATACCCACGACTGCATCGGCACTGACACTGGAATTAAAGACTGAACGGGGAGAAACAATTAAAAAAGAGGATTTTCCATGTTCGAAGCCAGTCACTCAAACAAATCTATTCATTCCACCACCCTACATCGTAGCCGGAGACCCTGCTCAAATAAAAGGAAACTTCGACGGTAATTCCAGTAACACGAACGTTAATATAAACGGGAAAAAGGTAGAAATACTGGCGGAATCCCCACGTGGGACTTACTTCAAAGCGCCGGAAGAAGTGAAAGGGAAAGCGCAACTGGAATGTACTGAGAACGGGAAGAGTCAAGCCTCCATACCCAATTCCCTGAAACTTGAACTGACTGCGGACAAACTGAACCTGCAGAAAGGTGAAAGCACCCAAATACATGTAAAGGTTAGCGGGCTCGAAGGTTTGAATGAACCTGTACCATTGAACATCACCAATCTAAGTGTTTCAACTATTACACTGCAAAGCGGGAATGCACAGGAAATAATAATAGATCCTTCAAAAACCGGTAGCACAGGTATTTATGAAACAAGCAGAAGCGTGCAATCACTGAAGACCGGAAATTTCACCATATCAGCCAGCATTCCTCAACCCGGGGACAGTACGGGCATTGGGATGAAC
>DATINK010000369.1:0-3749 GCA_035474355.1 Chitinophagaceae bacterium
CAATCAATCGTAACTCATCAATCGTAAATCGTAATTCGCCCGAGATGCCGCTTAATAAGTTTATAGCTCATGCCGGAATCTGTGGAAGAAGAGAAGCTGCCGAGATGGTGAAGAAAGGTTTGGCGAAAGTGAATGGCGTTAAAATTATAGAGCCGGGACATAAAGTTTCCGCTAAAGATGATATACGATTGAATGGTAAGCGGCTTTTTCCAGCCAAAGATCTTGTTTATATTCTTCTCAATAAACCCAAAGATTATATTACCACAGCTGATGATCCTCAAAAACGTAAAACCGTTCTTGACCTGGTCAGAACTGCAACCCGCGAAAGGATCTTCCCCGTAGGCCGCCTTGATCGAAACACATCCGGAGTATTATTATTAACCAATGATGGTGAACTGGCGCAGAAACTAACGCATCCCAGCAACGAAGTAAAAAAAGTGTATGCCGTTACGCTGAACAAACCACTGGATAAAAATGATTTTGATAAGATACTCAATGGTATAAACCTGGAAGACGGCCTGGCAAAAGTTGATCAACTGGCCTATTCAGATAAAAAAGATAAAACGTTATTAGGGGTTGAAATACATAGCGGTCGCAACCGGATCGTCCGTAGAATTTTTGAACACCTGGGCTATGATGTAAGAAACCTTGACCGGGTGACGTTTGCAGGGCTAACCAAAAAAAATACGGACAGGGGCAAATGGCGCTTTCTCTCAGAGAAAGAAGTGAGGGATCTTAAATATTTTGGGAAAGGCAAGTGATTTACGATTTACGACTTACGATTTACGAATATAACTAGTTACACCCCTTTAGGGGATGGGGGCATTATGAAACTTGATATTGTTTTTGAGAATGATGATTTCATTGTGATAAACAAACCTTCCGGGCTGTTGACCATCCCCGACCGGCAGAGAAAAGAGACTTCATTAAAAAAGATCCTGCAGGAAAAATTCGGAAAAATTTTCACCGTACACCGGCTCGACCGGGATACCAGCGGCCTGGTAATATTTGCAAAAAATGAAACCAGTCATTCCTTTTTCTCAAAACAGTTTGAAGAAAGACAAACTGTGAAAATTTACCTCGGCCTCGTCATGGGTTCGCTGGAAAAAGAGAAAGGCAGTATCGATCTGCCCATCATGCAACATCCATCGAATGATGGATCCATGATCGTTCATCGTACCGGGAAAGAATCACTTACAGATTATGAAGTGCTCCGGAATTTCGGTATCTACTCCTGGGTACAATTCAGGATACATACGGGACGCACTCACCAGATTCGCGTGCACATGAAAGAACTTGGACATCCTATTGTATGTGATGAACTATATGGAGATGGAAAAACTATACTCGTTTCCGGGCTGAAAAAAAGATATAATCTTTCTAAAAAGGAAGAAGAGGAAAAACCGATCCTCGGCAGACTTGCACTTCACGCGTGGAAGCTGGGGTTAAAAGATAAAGAAGGAAATGATTTACAATTCGAAGCGCCGTTGCCAAAAGATTTAAGAGCAACTCTGCAACAGCTCGAAAAATTGCCGGGAAGGCGGTAAAACGGTAAGGGACGCTTCAAAGTTAGTGCGTGCCTTCCCGCCTTCTCGTCTTCCCGGCTATGTATTTAATTATTAAAGATTCGGTTGTGGTGTATACCTCAAGTAAGGTTTTACCACTTTCACCCCTTTCGGGAATTTCTTGATCGCATCTTCAGTAGATATAGCCGGCACTACGATCACATCTTCTCCATGCTTCCAGTCTGCCGGTGTAGACACGCTATGATGAGCTGTCAATTGCAGGGAATCAATCACGCGCAATACTTCCACAAAGTTTCTGCCGGTTGATTGCGGGTAAGTGATCATGAGTTTGATCTTTTTATCAGGGCCGATCACAAATAATGCCCGCACGGTAAAATTTTCATTCACATTCGGATGGATCATGTCATACAGATTGGCTACAGTACGATCAGGGTCTGCAATGATGGGGAAATTGACTTCACAGTGCTGGGTCTCATTGATATCTTTTACCCAGCCCTGGTGTTTTTCCAGCGGATCTACACTAACGGCCAGTACTTTGACATTCCGTTTCGCAAATTCCTCGTTCAACTTAGCAGTCTTTCCTAATTCTGTCGTGCAAACCGGTGTATAGTCGGCAGGATGGGAAAATAAGACGCCCCATCCGTCACCTAAATATTGATAAAGATCGATCTCACCGGCTGTTGTCTGGGCTTTGAAGTTGGGAGCCATATCCCCGAGGCGTAATGACATAGTTTTTGATTTAAGGATTACGAATCTAAGAAATTCTTACCAGTCTACAGTCTACAGTCTACAATCTACAATCGGCGATCCATTCGTTAATCGTAATTCGTAATTATATTAACTCCAAAGTATAGTGAATTGGTGAGTTCTTCTTCAGCATTGCCGAAACACCACAATATTTATCCAGTGAGAGATCAATAGCTTTCCTGACCTTCTCTTCATTTGCTGCCTTTGTCTTTATCCGATAAACCATATGTATTTCCCTGAATACTTTGGGATGTTCCCCGGTTTGTGTAGCCGCAGTAGAAATTTCAAAATGGGAAAAGACGACTTTCATTTTTTGAAGGATCTCCACTACATCGATTCCCGAACAGGCGCCCAGTCCGGCCAACAAAAGCGCTTTGGGACTGAACCCGTTTTTCTTTGTACCGTCGGTTGTCACCTGATGATGTTCCTGCCGGTTCTCAAATTCCTGGTTTTGCTTCCAGGTGCTGACCGTTTTCATATTGTTTTCAAATTGTAATTAAGGCCTCCATCCGCGAAGAAGGCTGCCCAACACCCTTGCCAGGCGGAAATAAAATTCTTTGTTCAGCATATGCGAATCGCGCATAGCCTTGTACGTTAGAAACAATCCCACCGGCAACAGGGTGATCGCCGGCAGCCACATACCTGCCAGTGGCGACAACCGGTCCTGTTTGACAAATTTTTCGCCGGTTGTAAAAGAAAAATAAAACAGGATAAAAAAGATGATCGCAAATACAAGGGGCGTGCCCAATCCTCCCTTGCGAATGATACAACCCAGCGGGGCCCCGATCAGGAAAAGGACAACGCAGGCAAAGGCAAGTGACAATTTCCGGTGCCATTCGATCCAGTGTCGTTTCAGGTTCTCATTTTTCTCTTTCATCACTGCGGAAATTGATTCTACACTTACCCGCAAAGTTGCTATGGGGCCTGCTGCACGCTGACTAACCTGCAACTTCGCCGAATCTGCAATAACCTCATCCAGGCTTTTTATTTTCAGAGGAGCGTTTGTTACGCCTTCCTTTGACCATCCTGTTGAATCGAGGTATTTGAGAAATGGCAGGGGATTGACCATCGATTGTTCGATCTGTTTTTTCAGCTCCTTTTTTTCCTTTTCCAGCGAATCGATCACAATGGATAACTGGCGCATGTTCCTCATCTTCTCATTATTCTTATTCACACTGTCATCGGTACGGTTGAACTGGAAGGAACTCAGGTCAAATTGTTTTTTGAATTCTTTAAAATGAAGCCGGATGAATTCTGTTTTTGTAACGTCACTGTTTTCAGCTTTTTCCTGGTATCGCCAGCCATTCTTCAGGTTGAATTCAAGGAACCGCTTGTCCGGGGTTACTCTCATAGTGCCGCTTTGGGCCACAATGAAATTATCCTGTACCGGGTTTCCCTGTTCATAAATAATAACATCCCTGATCACACTGTCATTGCTTTCTTTTTTCCCGATCTTGATCGCAAACCCTGCGATCT
>DATINK010000370.1:0-6597 GCA_035474355.1 Chitinophagaceae bacterium
GAACGTACCTGTTTATATCTTTAATGACGAATACAATGTCACCTCTTATCCCTATCTCGGCGGCCTGATCGGCAATGATATACTCCGGCGATTCAATGTGATCCTCAATTACCAGAAAAAAGATATTTATATCACGCCCAATTCCCACTATACAGACGGGTTTGATTATTCCTACCCGGGGGTTGAGTTATACCTGATAGAAGGAAGGATCCTCGTCGGAGATGTAGCGAAAGGATCAACTGCGGAGACAGCAGGCGTTAAAGAGGGGGACGAAGTGGTAGGGATCAACAAAAATTTTACACAAAACCTGAATCAATATAAGATCGCACTGCAGGCCCCCAATGAAAAGGTAAAACTCATTGTACGCAGGGACGGCCAGTTGATGTCTTTTGAATTCAAAGTAAAGAGTATATACTAAAGCGGTCTATCCTTCTCTTACGCTATATTTTCGATATTTTTACCCCCACATGATTCAATTTGAAAAATTTGTACTGAACAACGGTTTGCGCGTGATCGTACACCAGGACCTGTCAACCCCCATGGCCGTCATGAATATTATGTATGATGTAGGGGCCAGGGATGAAGATCCGGCGCGCACAGGATTTGCACATTTGTTTGAACATTTAATGTTTGGGGGTTCTGTGAACATTCCGAACTATGACGAGCCTTTGCAAATGGCCGGCGGTGAGAATAATGCGTACACAACTAATGACCTGACAAATTATTATATCCAGTTACCGGCTGAAAACCTGGAGACGGCATTCTGGCTGGAAAGCGACCGGATGCTTTCGCTGGCATTTAATGATAAAAGCCTGGATGTTCAGAGAAAAGTGGTTTGCGAAGAGTTCAAAGAACATTATCTCACCAAGCCCTATGGGGATGCCTGGCACCGCATGCGTGAACTGGCTTATAAGGTTCATCCTTACCGTTGGATGACGATCGGCAAAGAATTATCACATATTGAAGAAGCTGTATTGAAAGATGTAAAAGATTTCTTCTTCAAATTCTATCGCCCGGTAAATGCAGTCATGGTTGTGGCCGGGAATATCACATTAGAAAAAGTACAGGCACTTTCGGAAAAATGGTTTGGCGACATCCCCTCCGGGGAAAAATATAAAAGGAGCCTGCCGGGAGAACCTCAACAGCGGGAAGAAAGAAAGGCAGAAGTAAGAGCCAGGGTACCCCTGGATGCTTTTTATAAAGCCTGGCATATGCCGGCAAGACTTGATCGCAGGTATTACATCACCGATCTGATCACAGACATCCTCAGTGGGGGAGGTTCATCCAGGCTTTTCCAATCGCTTGTTAAGGAAAAACGCATGTTCAGCAATATTGAATGCTATCATTTTGGAAGCACTGACGAAGGATTACTGGCCATCGAAGGAAAACTGGTACAGGGCACCAGCATAGAGGTTGCGGAGAAAGCTGTTGAAGAAGAACTGGAAAAAATGAAGAATAACCCTGTATCTGAAGCAGAATTGCAGAAAGTGAAAAATAAAACCGAAAGCATGATCGCATTCGAGGATATGAGCGTAATGAGCCGGGCCAATAGCCTGGCGTATTATGAATTGCTGGGGGATGCATCCTGGATGAATTTTGAACTTGAAAAATATGGAACGGTCACGGTGGAAGACATCGTACAGCAAAGCCGGGAGATCTTCCGGCAAAGTAACAGCAACACACTTTATTATTTGTCTGAGAACTAAATGGCATGAAGACGAAAACGAAAACAAACGACAGGAAGAAGGCACCCGCGATCGTAGATGCTGTCAACTTTAAATTACAGCTAAAGCCCTATCAGCATTTCCGCCTGGATAACGGAACCGATGTATATGCGATTGACGCAGGCGCAGAAGAAGTGATGTCAGTCGAATGGGTTTTTTTCGCCGGCAACTATTTTGAGGAACAAAACCTGGTGGCGGCCACCACCAATTTTTTATTACGCAATGGGACCTCAAAAAGATCAGCTTTCGAGATCAATGAGCATTTTGAATATTATGGATCCTATCTTAATCGCAGCTGTTTTAATGAAACGGCTACCATTACCCTGCATAGCCTTACGAAACATATCGGGGAATTATTGCCCGTCGTAAAAGAATTGATCACCGATTCTGTATTACCTCCATCAGAGCTTGCCATTTACCAGCAAAACATGAAGCAAAGGCTGCAGGTCAGTCTGAAGAAAAGCGATTTTGTGGCGGGAAGGCTTATTGATGTTTACTTGTTTGGGGAACAGCATCCTTATGGAAAATACAGCAGCTTCGCAGAGTTCGACGCATTGAAACAGGAAACGCTTGTTGATTTTTATAAGAAGTATTATCAAAACGGGAAATTCATACTTTTTGTGGCGGGTAAATTACCGGCCAATATTGAAAAATTATTAAATGATAGTTTCGGGGACCTGGCACAGCAGGCCATGTCAGTTCCTGCTATACCGGTTAAACAAGCAGCTGAAAAAAAATACAGGATCAGCAATGATCCAGCTGGTGTACAGGGCTCGATACGCATAGCACGACCTTTTCCCAACCGTCATCACCCGGATTTTTTAAAAGCATTGGTATTGAATTGTCTTTTTGGCGGCTTTTTTGGTTCCCGGCTGATGAGCAATATTCGTGAAGAGAAAGGATATACTTATGGTATCCATAGTTTCCTGCTTAACCATATCAATGAATCTGCCTGGATGGTGAGTACAGAAGCGGGCAAAGATGTTTGTGAAGCTACTATCACCGAAGTGTATAAGGAAATGGGAAAATTGCGGGAAGAACTGGCCGACGAAGATGAATTATTGCTGGTCAAAAATTTTATGATGGGCAGCATATTGGGTGACCTTGACGGCCCCTTCCAGATCATTTCCAGGTGGAAGAATATTATTTTGAATGGGTTGAATGAAAAATATTTTTACGAGTCGATAGATACAATTAAATCTATTACCGCTAAAGACCTGCAATCGCTTGCACAGAAATACTTCGACCCCTCCGCTTTTTACGAACTGGTTGTTATTTGAAAAGCCTCCGCAGTATTTTGAGACCCTGATTGGGGCTTAAACTATGTTTTGAAAAACATAAATTGCAGCATGCAATTTGACCGGAAACAGCTGACAGACGAGCAATTGATTCATTTCTACAAGCATCTTCTGTGGCCCCGGATGATCGAAGAAAAGATGTTACTATTACTCCGCCAGGGCAAAATTTCCAAATGGTTCAGTGGTATCGGGCAGGAAGCGATTGCAGTCGGGGCTACGCTGGCATTGGAAAAAGACGAATGGATCATGCCCCTGCACAGGAACCTGGGGGTATTTACTTCCCGTGGCATGCCGCTGAATCAGCTTTTTAAACAATGGCAGGGAGCCCAGGAGGGATACAGCAAAGGAAGAGAAAGAAGCTTTCATTTTGGGAATGCCAGTCACCATATCTGCGGAATGATCTCTCACCTGGGTCCTCAACTCGCTATAGCGGATGGCACAGCCCTGGCACATAAACTCAAAAAAGAAAAAAAACTATCCCTTGCTTTCACCGGTGAAGGCGGTACCAGCGAAGGAGATTTTCATGAAGCGTTGAATGTAGCTGCCGTCTGGGATCTGCCCGTTATATTCATTATTGAGAATAATGGGTATGGATTAAGCACGCCCACCCAGGAACAATACCGCTGCATCAGTTTGATCGACCGGGCAAAAGGATATGGTATGGAAGGAATACAGATAGATGGAAATAATATTCTTTCTGTATACGATACGATCAAAGGCATTCGCGAGCATTGTATCCGTAGCCAGAAGCCCTACCTGGTGGAATGTCTCACTTTCCGCATGCGTGGTCATGAAGAAGCCAGCGGCACCAAATATGTTCCGAAAAATTTATTTGAAATATGGGAGTTAAAAGACCCGGTTAAAAACTACGAACGATGGCTCATCGAAGCAGGGGTTATCAGCGAAATGAAAGCAGCAGCCATCAGGAATGAATTTAAAGAGAAGATTGAAAGTGAGTTAGTAATTGGGTTTAACACGAAACCCATAGCTGCGGATAGTGAATCTGAGTTAGAAGACGTGTATGCTCAGTCGGCAATCGGCAACCTGCCTGCCGGCAGGCAAGGTCAGCAATCAGCAATCAATATTATTGATAATGCAGGCGCATCTCCGGACCCCAGGCTTGTCACGCGGGACCTGAGATTGATTGATGCAATTAAAGAAGGCCTTCATCAATCCATGCAAAAACATCCCAACCTGATTCTTATGGGCCAGGATATTGCGGAATATGGCGGGGCATTTAAAATTACAGAAGGATTTATTGAAGAATTTGGAAAGGAAAGAGTGAGAAATACACCACTATGTGAAAGTGCTATAGTAGGCACGGCTCTTGGGTTAAGCCTGGAAGGGTATAAAAGTATGATGGAAATGCAGTTTGCGGATTTTGTTTCGGTGGGTTTTAATCAAATTGTGAACAACCTCGCCAAGATCCATTATCGATGGGGAGAAAATGCAGACGTGGTGATCAGGATGCCGACCGGTGCTGGTGTAGGGGCAGGACCTTTTCATTCACAAAGCAATGAAGCCTGGTTTACACATGTACCGGGTTTGAAAGTTGTTTATCCTGCTACACCGATGGATGCAAAAGGATTATTGATCGCTGCTATCAATGATCCAAATCCTGTCATGTATTTTGAACACAAAGCTTTGTACAGAAGTGTTAGCGGACCCGTGCCCGAAGATTACTATGAAATTGAGATCGGTAAAGCGAGACATGTACTGGAAGGAGAAGAAATATCCATTATTACTTATGGCGCGGGTGTGCATTGGGCAGAGGATTATGCAGCTGAACATCCTGAAATTTCCATTGATATTCTTGATCTGAGAACGCTGGCACCACTGGATTACCTGGCCATCCGCGAAGCAGTAAAGAGAACAGGAAGAGTGCTGGCGCTGCACGAAGACACATTAACCGGCGGAATAGGAGGAGAGGTCGCCGCCTGGATCGGGGAGAATTGTTTTGAAATACTCGATGCACCCGTGATGAGATGCGGGTCATTGGATACACCGGTGCCCTTTAGTATTGAACTGGAGAATAATTTTTTAGCGAAAGCGAGGCTGGATGAAATAATACAAAAGTTATTAAAATATTAAGCCCCCTTCTTAATTTTATATCTTCATTTTTAAAACCTGTTTTATGTATATAGTAAGAGAAATATTCCACCTGAAATTCGGTCATTACCGTGATGCAAAAGTCCTGATGGATGAAGCCAGAACAAAAAAAATGTTCCCTGAATCAAAATCTTTCAGGATGCTGAGTGATTTCACAGGCGATTCTTATCGTCTTATCCTCGAGAATGGCCATGATTCGCTGGGGGATTTTGAAAAAGCCCTTACCAGTGGAATGGCGCATGCCGACTTTCAAACCTGGTACGCAAAATTTAAAGAGATTGCTGTAAGTAGTCAACGGGAAATATTGAAAGTGGTGGGTTAACCACGATAATCAATATTTGTGAAAGCATTGCTTACTTTATCCGGGCTGTGATCTTCCCGGCTTCAAATCCTGTGATCTCAATCGTATCTCCGAATTTGGTTGTCAGCATCGTTACCAGTTCGTCATCACTTCCCAGGTGAAGAAAAGTTAATGTGCCTTCACCATTCTTCATAGATTTTTCAACATTGGTTACACCCGTTTTTGCTTTCAGTTCTGTTTCCAGCTCAACCAGTTTTGCAAAACTCAGATTGGCAATGGTGATGCTGGCTTGTTTAGGGCCGCTCGTTGTTGTAGTAGTCGTTTCCGTGGTAACAACCGTTGTCGTCGTAACAGCCGAAACGGGCGCCTGAAAACTTTGGCTGTTTTGCATGATATAAATGGCTCCCTCCTTTACCCCTTTTTCCAGCGCATTGATAAAAGCTTTGTCGCTTCCCTCGTCGGTGGTTACCGGAGCGGTAGATCCGATGGGTGCTGCCGTGGGGATACTGTCTGACGTAGTAGCTCCCTGGTTATGTAATACTGCTGGAGCAATAATGCCGAGGACGGATTCTTTAGCTTCTGAAGTGCCCTCCTCCTTAAATTCTTTGGACAACAATAATTCAGCTGCATCCGCTTTTTTTGCCTGCAGGAGAAACCCAACATTGGCAGTAGTGGTGGTCTTTGCCCTGAAAAAGATCTTCCTTGTTTTGGTTTCGCTGCTGAATTGCATCATATCCCCGGTGATGATGTATTGAGGTTGTTCCGTTAGCGGGGTTCCGGTTGCCGGATCGGGCATTTTTACCACGCGGAAACAATTGGATTGTACCAGTGTATTCAATAGCATGGAAGTCATCATGTCAACATACTTATCCGGTATTTCCCCGTTTGATTTTGTAAACCGGGCAATGCCGATAAGAGGTCGCTGTGTGGCGATCGCGCCCGGGCATTGTTTTAATAGGCTGACAAGGTCAGGTGACTTTTGTGCCCTGGTTTCTTGTTGTGTAAACAAAAGCAACAAGGGGAATAGCAAGTAAACAATGATTCTTTTCATACGCTATGATTGATCGCATTTACAAAGCCAGGCAATTCGTACTTCGTAGTTCGTACTTCGTACTTTTTTCTCACATGCTTTTCAAAATCTTTGTCATGTCAGCCTCATTCATTG
>DATINK010000371.1:0-3708 GCA_035474355.1 Chitinophagaceae bacterium
CAGAGGAGATGGTCTGAATCCATTTTGTTTTAATCTTCAATGTATCTGTACCTACCGAGCAATAATGAACAATGCTGTCGAAAGGTAACTGTACCAGCATGGAAGCAGCAAGGTGTTCCTGAAATAAAGCGTTATTGAAACTCCAGCTATTACCGGAAACTGATACCAGAGAATTATGCTGAAGAAGAACTCTTTCGTCAGCCGAAAATAGCTGTTGCATTTCTTCATCCTTGAAAGCATTCGTTCCGGCCAGTTGTAATGCAAAAGCAAATCGCTGAATGGTTTTCTTAAAACTATGGCTTTCCTGTTTTACTGATTGACTGGCCTGAACCTGCCGATCCAGGGAGTGACTAAAGGAGCGATCTATAAATGTTTCAATTACCTTCAATTTGGTAGATGGTATCTTATGAGGGGGGAGGAGAAATTCTTCTGTGAGATTAACAAGGTAAAATGGGTGATACAGGATACCGGAAATACCTGATTTGTCGATGGTCTCTTTAAAGCTATCAAAAAGAGTACCCAGCCTGTTGGTAAGATAAAAATCAATATCATCGCTATCAAGAGGATAAAGCTCATAGGTCTCAAAGCCTTCCAGTTTTGCCGCGACATCATAATGGTTATAAAAAAGCCTACGGCATGATACAACAATATTTACTGGCCTGTATGCCTTGCTGAATTCATTGATGTGTTTTATCATTTCAATGAATTTTTCTGTCGGCACTTCATCGATGCCGTCTATTATAAGAACAATATCTTTGAACGGGATCGTTGTCCATGAGCCGTATAATGTATTGAGCAGCGTTTCCACCGGCTGCACATTGTACTGTTTGACCTCAACAAGTAATGGAGAAATCCTGAGACCTGCTCCTTTCAAATCCCATGCGGTCTGCCGCAGATAAGAGGTTTTTCCCTGATAGGCATCGGCTACAAGACAAATATGATTGCTTTTTAGGCGGTCTGCTGTAAAAAGGTCCGGCATTTTTAAAAATGTTCTACCGGAAAAATGCCACCTGATATCCTCCGCGGGGCCATTATTTCTGAATGAAGTAATTTTACTTGGAATATAATGTGCTACCGGTTGAATATTTTTCGAAAAGGAATGATGTAACTGGGGGTAGCAAAATAAATTGGCCTGTAGTTTCCCAAAATAGTACGCAACCACACCCCACTGATCTTTTAACCTTGTTTCAATATTGCTCCGGTCCCAGCATTCAAAAATGATACGATGCGTTTGAAGTAAATTTTCCCGATGTTTTTGAATAGCCGACTGCATTTTTTTTGCCTGCAGGTCTGCACTCGTTGTTAGCGTAAAGTAGGAGGCTTTTGTACTGAGATCACCGTTCAGCAAATCCTGAACTATTTTATCCAGATCAGCCGTGGTCAGTTTTTCGACCCTTTTGCACTGGATCGTCAATACGCTACCGTCTTTCCTCCCAAAACTGACAAGATCAATGCCGTCCTGCATTTGGCCGGTTTTCAGGTATTCGTCAAAATTGCAGTCGGGGTGGATTGACTCTCCTATTTTGATACAGAGCGTCTGAAATTTGCTCCAATCAAAGCCTGTCCAGTCAAGTTGCGTCAAATTCATAATGGGAGTAGTAAGTGATTGTAAACGGGGGTTATGCAAAAATCCGAAAATATCTTGATTTAGAGGCAGTTAAACTAAATTCCGAGCAAATGGAATTGATCTATGATTTGGGTATTCTGCAATAAATGGAGTGCAGTCTGCCCGACTTTGTCCGCTTTATTCAAGCGGACTAAGTCATTTAATTAGTCAGCAAAAATTTTAAACAGGAATAACCCTAGTGTTTGTCGTGGGGAAGAATGGTGTGCGATTTATCGTGCCCGTGCCCGGATTTTTCTTTCGGATGCTCCGGGAACTGGTGTCCGCAATGTTTACAAAACTGGGCATCATGATCATGTCCCTTCTTGTTACAATTTTGGCAGATATCGTGCCCCACATCCCGGCTTTTGATGGCGATTGCCATTTCAGTTGTGATAATACCGGTAGGAACAGCAATGATGGCATACCCGATCAGCATTACAATATTGGCAACAAATTTACCCCAGGGTGTATGAGGTATCAGGTCGCCATATCCAACTGTGGTGATTGTTGTAATGGCCCAATAAATACATTGCGGAATATCCGTAAACCCGTCCTTTGGGTCTTCCACGAGGTACATCACAGATCCCAGCAGCATTACGATCACCAGGGCGCCCATGAAGAAGATACCGATCTTGCGAAGACTGCTGATCAAAGCCCCACTGAGAAATCGAATATCTACCAGGAAATGACTCAAACGGAATATCCTGAACACCCTTAATAATCTAAGTGCCCGCAGGATCAGCAGGGTTTGAGAGCCGGCAATAAACAGTGTAAGATAAGTTGGCAGGATGGCCACCAGGTCGATAATCCCCAGGAAACTGAATATAAACTTATGCGGATGTTTGACCAGGATCACCCGTAACAAATATTCTACCGTGAAAATGATCGTAAACGCCCATTCGATTCTATGAAAGAAAATCCCATAATTAACATGATACGCTGGTACACTGTCCAGCATTACCACAATGACACTTAAAAAAATGCATATAAAAAGGAATATATCGAACGCCCTACCGGAAGGGGTGTGGGTTTCAAATACAACTTCATGTAAATTCTTGCGGATATTGCTGGACATGTTTCGAACGGCTGATTCCCGCCGGGGGTAATAATTGCGTGAATTTACATCAATGATCGTTCAACGGCAAGCCTCTTTTCTGGAATTCTATCCAGTTGAGATACTCATCGCCCTTGCGATGGACTTCCATCGTGATACAACTATCAACCGGGCAAACCAGCTTGCAGAGGTTGCAACCCACACATTCTTCATCGATGACTGAATATGTATTGTAAGGGTTTCCCGGTTCGAGCCGGATCGATTGATGAGAGCCATCTTCACAGGCGATATAACAAAGACCACAATGAATGCATTTATCCTGGTTGATCTTGGCGATGATATGGAAATTAATGTCCAGGTCTTCCCAATGCGTTATGGTGGGAACAGATTTGCCGATAAAATCATAGATGGTCTTAAATCCTTTTTCATCCATCCAGTTACTCATTCCCTCGCACATATCTTCAATGATGCGGAATCCATATTTCATGGCTGCCGTACAAACCTGGACCGATGTGGATCCCAACAGCATGAATTCGACAGCATCTTTCCAGGTCGTGATCCCGCCAATACCTGAAATGGGGACTTTATTGGTTACTTCATCCTGCGCGATAGTGGTAAGCATTTTCAAAGCAATGGGTTTCACAGCCGGTCCGCAATAACCCCCAAACACAGATTTCCCGCCTACATTGGGATTGGGTACAAAACTATCCAGGTCGATTCCCGTTACCGATTGAATGGTATTGATCAAAGAGAGCGCATTCGTACCTGCTTTCACCACTGATCTGCCGGTTGGAACAACCGAATGAACATTCGGAGTAAGTTTTGTAATGACGGGGATGTGTGCAGCTTCCATCACCCATTCGACCACCATGCACGCTATTTCAGGGTCTTGCCCGACAGCAGCACCCATTCCTCTTTCCGTCATGCCATGCGGACAACCGAAATTCAATTCAATTCCATGTGCCCCGGTATCTTCTGTTTTTTTGATCAGGTCATGCCAGCTTTTTTTATCATTATCTGCCATCAGGGAGACGATCATGGCGCGGTC
>DATINK010000372.1:0-5857 GCA_035474355.1 Chitinophagaceae bacterium
CAATAGGGAAGTAGGAACAAAACCAAAACGGATTCCCCGCATATATATAGAAGCGATATAACCAGTCAGGTCAGTGATAACACCACCCCCTACTCCCACAAGTGTGGTGCCCCGGTCAACCTGCATGCTGATCAATTGTGCGATCACTGCATCCACCGTGGCTTGTACTTTGTATTCTTCTCCCACTTTCAGAACGATCAGGTTCCCGCCTTTGAATCTTTTTTTATGCGCTTCAAATACATGTTCATCTGTCAGGATCACGGAGCCAGCCGGGTCCGCGATCGATTTTAAATTTGAAAAACTTTCATTCAAATAAAAATCCGTGGAAGAAGGAAATGATTGATAAACGAGACGCATTGGTTTATTTAACATTTAACATCCAGCATTTAGCATTTATATTAAGCATCCATGATCTTCTTCTGGTGATTGATACTTTCCATGTGCACCGCATCATAATACTTAGTAATAAATTCCCGGCTCAGGCCGATGAGTTCCCCGTTCCTGAAAGCGCGCTCAATGATCTCATTCCACCGTACAGTTTGCAGGATCGTAATATTATTATCTCTTTTATACTGGCCGATCTGGTCGGCGATCTTCATCCGCCTTCCCAGCAATTGCATGAGTTCATCATCCAGCTGGTTGATCTGTTGTCTTAATTTATCCAGGGCCGCGTGAAACTCGGCAGAAGCTGTATCTTCTTTCCGCCAGATGATAGCATCCAGTATTTCTTTAAGCCTGTCAGGGGTCACTTGTTGTTTGGCATCGCTCCATGCATTATCCGGATCGATATGTGATTCGATCATCAATCCGTCGAAGTCGAGGTCGATGGCCTTTTGTGCTACTTCCAATATGGTATCCCTTTGGCCGCAGATATGAGAGGGGTCGCAGATCATCATCAGATCCGGGTTGCGCAATTTCATTTCAATCGCCAGGTGCCACATCGGTGCATTCCTGTAATCCGTATTTCCATAAGAACTAAATCCGCGGTGGATCAAACCGATCTGCTGAACACCCGCTTTCGAGATCCTTTCCACGGCGCCTGTCCATAATTCAAGGTCGGGGTTGATAGGGTTCTTGATCAATACCGGAACATTCACTCCCCGGAGTGCGTCCGCCAGTTCCTGGACACTAAATGGATTCACTGTTGTTCTTGCACCTATCCAAAGTGTATCGACGCCGAAGTGCAGGGCATCTTCGGCTTGTTTCGCCGTAGCTACCTCAACCGTGACCGGCAAGCCCGTGAGTTTCTTTGCCTGTTGAAGCCAGGGCAACCCCTTGGTGCCTACTCCTTCAAAACTGCCGGGTCTTGTCCTGGGTTTCCAAATACCTGCTCTCAGCATATCTACTTTACCCGTTGCAGCCACTTGTTGTGCCGTTTGCAACAGTTGTTCTTCCGTTTCAGCACTGCAGGGGCCGCTGATGATCAGCGGACGTTTTTTCCATGTTTCTTCCATCGCCTTCACAGCATTCTTTTCTGATGTTTGCATAAAATAGATATTACAAAGTTATTGTTATGTAAGGAGCCAAGATCGGCCCTGTCTTTTATTCATCTTTTTCCTTTATTAGCTCATCAATGACCGGCTTAGCCTTCAGGTACGCTTCCGTTTCCGCTTCCTTACCAGTGGGGCCACCCGCCCAGGCCATACGCACATTTCCTTTCTTATCGATTATATAGGTAGTGGGGAAACCCGTTTTCCCGATCTTTTGAAGAACCACTTTATCATAAGGAACTATGATAAAATCAAATTTATAGTTTGGCAAAAATTCAGCGACAAGTTTGCTTTTACTATCCGTTCCAAAAGCCACAAATACAACATCTTTCCCCCTATATTCCGTAACCAGGCTGTTTAATGCAGGCATTTCAGCCATGCAGGGCGCACAAGCCATGTACCAAAGATTGATCACCAATACTTTTCCCCTGAATTGATGTGTTTCGATCCTTTCACCTGTGATCGTTTCTACAGAAAAATCAGGCATTTGTTTTCCCCTGATGCAGTCTTGCCATGGCTTCATAAAATCAACATGCCCTACTGAATCATTAAGAAGATGATTAAATAAAGTATCGTAACAACTGAAAATGCTTTCCTGGGCCAATGAAAATTTCCCGGATAAAATGATGGCGGCTGACACGATGATCTTTTTCATGATCCTCATTTGATGATTTTCCTGATCTCATTCGCGTGACTGATCAATCCCAGCAATGTCTTTTCATCAGAATTCCCGATGCTTTCCCTGAATTTTTGAAGCTGCGCAATATGCTCATCTAATACATCCAGGACGTTTTCCCTGTTTTGTAAAAAGATGGGCACCCACATAGCCGGGTTGCTTTTGGCAAGTCGTACCGTGCTTTCAAAACCAGCTGAAGCCAGTTCAAATATGGCGTTTTCTTCTTTTTCTTTCTGGAGAACTGTATTGGCAAGCGCAAAGGAAGTAATATGGGAAATATGACTTACGTAAGCTGCATGCAGGTCATGCGACACCCCGTCCATTTCCAATAAATGCATGCCGATCTTCCTGTACATGGAGCGGGACCAATCCAACGCATCCGCATCCGTTTTTTCCGCATCGCAAATGATCACGGCTTTGTTCTCGAATGCGCCTTTCACCGCTGCAGACGGGCCACTGTATTCTGTACCCCACATGGGGTGAGTGGCAACATAGCGCCCTCTTTTCGGATGGCCCTGAATGGCTTCCAGCAATTTTTCCTTTGTCGAGCCCAGGTCGATCACTATTTGCTTATCGATCTTATCAAGGATCCCGGGTAATAATTTGACCAATGCATCCACGGGTATAGCCAGTATAATGACATCTGCCCTGCTGATCGCGGTCTCGAAAGGAAGGATCTCGTCTATCAATTCAAGTTCCAAAGCTTTTTTAGCATGATCCTTATTCGACTCCACCCCGATCAATCGCGAAGCCATTTTTTTCTCGTGTAGCTGGATGGCGAGGGAGCCCCCGATAAGTCCCACCCCTACTATTGCAATACGCTTGCGTTCCATGGAGTTATTATTAATTAATAATTATTAATTATTCTTTGTTTCGCTTCTTCGAGTTTTTCTTCCGTGCTGCACAAACTCACTCTTACATATTTTTTCCCGGCGCTGCCAAAGATCCCCCCGGGTGTAATAAAAACGCTTGCTTTTTCCAATATTTCATCACTCCACGCATAGCCGTCTTTATATTTCTCAGGCACGCGGGCCCAAACAAATAAGCCGGCTTGTTTTTTAGAATAAACACACCCTGTTTTATCCAGTAACCCGTACACCAATTCCCTTCTTTTCCAATAGATGCCATTCAATTGCTGATACCATTCTTTTCCCAGTGAAAGCGCCTTCGCCGCTGCCAGTTGTACAGGGAGGAACATACCGCTGTCCATATTGCTTTTGAAGCGCAGCACGTCCGCAATCCTTTCTCCCTTGCTACAAAGCATGCCGACCCTCCAACCCGCCAGGTTATGACTTTTGCTAAGCGAATTCAATTCGATCACGTGGTCCTTAGCTCCTTTTACAGACAACAGGCTCATGGGCTTATCATTCAGGATAAAACTATAAGGATTGTCATGAATGAGCAGGATATCCTGCTTTTTTGCAAAAGCCACCAGGCTCTCAAATAATTCAGGGGTTGGCAATTGTCCCGTCGGCATCTGCGGGTAATTCACAAACATCATTTTTAACCGCTTGCTTTTCTTTTTTGCCATTTTTTCAAGATCCGGGAAGAAATTATTTTTTTCGCTGAGTTTGTAATTGATGCAGGTTCCGCCAGCCAGGGTTATGGCGCTTCGATAAGTAGGATATCCGGGATCGGGTACCCATACTTCATCTCCTTTGTTCAGATAAGTCATGCATATATGCATGATCCCTTCCTTGCTGCCGATCAGGGGCAGTATTTCATTTTCCGGATCCAGTTCTACCTCATACCATATACGATACCATTCACTCATGGCTTTTCGGAGCAAAGGGGAACCTTTATATGATTGATATGCGTGTGTGTTTGGTTTTGCGGTTTCCTCTTGTAATACTCTTATTACATCCGGGTGAGGTGGCAGATCGGGACTCCCGATACCAAGGTTGATGATATTTTTTCCGGCTTTATTAAGCTCCTCTATTTCCCGCAACTTTTGGGAGAAATAATATTCGCCGATGCCTTTTAATCGCTTAGCTGTTTTCATGTTATGAGCAATTTTTCGTTAACCCCTGCCCCTGCCGCCACTTCTAACCCCCTGCCCCCTAAAGGGGGTAAACAATTAGTTATTCATATGAATTGATATCGAATTCCCCCCTTTAGGGGGTTGGGGGTGGCGGCGGGGGGTATAAAAAATCCCCCGGATCTGCCGGGGGATTCTTATGTTGATTTTAGTTGTTTTTAATAGGTTATCAACAAAGCATGCCCGGCTTCTCATTATAGTAATAGTAATAAGAATAAGACCAGCCGTATGCTTTCGTTTGTTTCATGTCAAACAAATATATGATTTTTAGGCGTCAGGCCAAACGTACTTTCCCTCAACAGGAAGTCCCATTTTGAAGGGCCAGGCGCAAAAAAGCCATCCCGAAGAATCAGGACGGCCTCTAACGATTGCTTGCTATATGAAAATCTTAATGATGAGTCGTATCTGCACTCATTGTATTCGTCGTATCGGGAGGAGTTACAACGACAGTAGTGTCTTTCTTTTCGTCTTTCTTGTCCGATTTTTTGTTGTTACAGGCTACGGCGAAACCAGCTATGGCCAGGATCAATAAAAGCTTTTTCATTTGTTGCGATTTTTGGGGTTTTTGTTTAAAGATTCCTCCTTTATACCCCCAGGCGCAAAAGGTAACCCACTGGTTTTAAATTTTTTTTAAAGCTGCCTCAGGGTTACTATTTTTAAAAAAATGTATTAAATAGCGGAATAGTGAAAGCTGAGCCCAACGAAAAAGCGTTATTGCAAGGTCTGGCCCGAAACGACAAGAAGGCAGTTGAAACGATTTACAGGGAGAACTATAACATGGTTCAGGCCTTGATAATCAACAACAACGGCTCTACTGACGACGCAAAAGACGTATTCCAGGAGGCGATGATCGTGCTCTATGAAAAGGTGAGGTCCGGGAATTTTGAGCTGAGCTGCCAGATCAGGACCTATGTATATTCCGTGAGCCGGCGTTTATGGCTCAAGAAATTGCAGCAAATGAACCGGTATTCCCCTACCGTTGAGAGTTTAGAGGGGGTGATCCCGGTGGATGAAGAGGTCGGCGAACACGAAAAGCGCAACGCCGAATTTGAAATGATGGATCGGGCCATTGGCAACCTGGGTGAGCCCTGTAAAAGCCTTTTAGAAGCATATTATTTGCAAAAAAGGTCCATGCAGGAAATAGCGGCCAGTTTTGGATATACCAATGCTGACAACGCCAAGAACCAGAAGTACAAATGCCTGAGGAGACTGAAAAAAATATTCTTTACGCATTATAAAAATGGAAACAGTGATGGATGATATTCTGATCTTACATACGGTTGAAAGATACATACGGGGAGAAATGAATCCCGATGAGCGGATGCAATTTGAAAACCTCCGCAAGACCAACGCCGAAGTTGATCAACTGGTGGTTGAGCATACGCTTTTCCTGCAGCAAATGAATCGTTTCGGGGAATGGAAGAAATTCCGTTCCACCCTGCATGATGTGCATACCGATCTCGCCGAACAGGGCAAGATCAATTCTTCAAGACTGAAAGGCAAGGCCAAGATCGTTTATCTCTGGAAACGTTATAAGCGCGTGGCTGCTATCGCTGCGGTGATTGCAGGCGTGACTACTATTACCATTACAGCCCTGGTGAATACACTTTCTCCCAAGGCTGAAAATTCCAAGGTCAGGGATCTTGTCAATAA
>DATINK010000373.1:0-4477 GCA_035474355.1 Chitinophagaceae bacterium
CACGCTCGCACAATTTAATGTACCGCCGCCACCACCTCCACTTGGTTTGGAGCAGGAGATGAAAATGAAAATAGCGACAGAGACAGAAAATATGATGAAGAAGACTTTTCTCATGAATGGTAGTGAATGGGTTTTATTATGATAGCTAAGAACGAAAAAGGTTTAAATGGAGTTGCCCCACATTTAACCTTTCCTGAAGAGTATAAACCCAGTATAACAGGCAAGCAACCCCGCAATAACACTTATCAGGATATAGGTAACTGCCAACCCCGTATTTCCGTTTCGCATCAACCCGATACTTTCTATTGAAAAAGCAGAAAAAGTGGTGAACCCGCCCAGGAAACCGGTCGTTAAAAATAAGCCCCAGTCCGGGGTAATGGTTGTATTCGTTATCCATGTAAAAATTACGCCAATCAAAAAACAACCAATGATATTAACTGTTAAAGTGCCGAAAGGAAAGGCAGAAACGGTTTTTGTGTCGATGAATTGAGTAAGCAGGTAGCGAAGAATACCACCTGCAAAACTTCCGGCGCCGATAGCGAGGATAATTTTCATGAATGAACAATTACTTAAGCGATCGTAATCTCTTTATCTGCATATACATTCTGTATCGCGTTCAGTATTGCAATGCCTTCATTCATCGGGCGCTGAAATGCTTTGCGGCCCGATATAAGACCCATGCCGCCCGCGCGTTTGTTGATCACGGCTGTCGTGACGGCTTCAGACATATCACTGGCTCCTGAAGAAGCTCCTCCTGAATTGATCAATCCTGCCCGGCCCATATAACAATTGGCTACCTGGTAACGGCAAAGATCAATGGGATGATCCGAACTTAATTTTTCATAGACCAGCTTATCGGTCTTTCCATAAGGCGATTCTTTTGTATTCAATGCGGTATACCCGCCTGTATTTTCAGGGAGCTTTTGTTTGATGATATCAGCCTGAATGGTTACGCCCAGGTGATTGGCCTGCCCGGTAAGGTCGGCCGCAACATGATAATCTTTATCTTTTTTAAATCCTGGATTTCTGAGGTAACACCATAATATAGTGGCCATCCCCAATTCATGCGCCATTTCAAAAGCCTTACTGACTTCCTGGATCTGGCGGGAACCTTCATCACTGCCAAAATAAATGGTCGCGCCCACGGCGGCAGCACCCAGGTTCCATCCGGCTTTTACGGATGCAAACATGATCTGGTCGAATTTATTAGGATAGGTGAGAAATTCATTGTGATTGATCTTTACAATAAATGGAATGCGGTGCGCATATTTCCTGGAAAGAAAACCTAATCCGCCAAAGGTGGTTGCGACTGCATTGCAGCCACCTTCCATGGCCAGTTTCACGATGTTTTCAGGGTCAAAATAAATGGGATTTTTTGCAAAAGAAGCACCCCCGCTATGTTCGATGCCCTGGTCAACCGGGAGGATGGATAAATATCCTGTATTGGCGAGGCGGCCATGACTGTACAAAGATTGAAGGTTCCTTAAAACGGCAGGATTGCGATCGCTGGAAATCCATACTCTTTCAATGAAATCAGGTCCTGGCAGGTGCAACTGATCCTTCGCTATTGTCCTGGATTGATGGTTCAGCAGGTAGTCGGCTTTATCTCCCAGCAGTTCGATGGTTTTCTTATTGGCCATGTAAAGAATTTCGCCAAAAATAGGATAAAAGTGTAGATGATACCTGCCTGCCGGTAGGCAGGGATGATAACTGATAGATGATAACTATTTGAATCCCACGACCAAAATGCCCGGATAAATCTCATCATATTTCCTGGAGGATGCATTCCATATCGGGGAATTCAAAACCTCTTGTTTCTCAGTGTCATTCTTGAAATAAAATAAGTAGTAGTCAATATGATTGTCTTTAATTGCCTGCAATATTTCTTCATCTGTAAAATCAGCCGTACCCGGACCATAACACTGGTCCCCGTTCAGGAAACAGATCACCTGCGAACGGCTTTTGGAACCCGGGAGTTTCCAATTGCTCATCATTTTACCATGGATTTTATTTTCCCCAAGCGCCTTTGCCATATTA
The DNA here is from genome assembly GCA_035474355.1 of Chitinophagaceae bacterium. GTDB lineage: Bacteria > Bacteroidota > Bacteroidia > Chitinophagales > Chitinophagaceae > DATINK01. The sequence continues at coordinate 2,038 of DATINK010000373.1, forward strand.
TATTCTTCCTTTCCTTTATTCTTCTTCTCTGACAGCACAGTCAAAGGGTAATAAAAAAAACTCGAGCCGGTGATAATGGCCAGGGGCAAGAGCCAGTTTTTTGGGATACGGCCGATCGTGTAAAGGGCCGTGATACAAACTCCGGCTAACAATAATATCCCGATCTCCGTCGTCCAGATATAGCGGGGTTGGATAATGAGAGGAAGGTATCCCAGGGGGAGTATGGCTATAAATAATAAAAATATTTTATGATTACGCTCCGCTTTAAATGTTGAACCTCTTATCCATAAAAAATAAAAAGAGATCAATAAGAGGAGGATAGAAAAAACCGAGAATCGTTGCCAGATAAATAACAGTTCTTTTGTATTATAACCTACTATGCGGAGCTCGTGTAAAAAAGTTTCTTTATCGCTGAAGGGGCTTATTTTATTGCTTCCCCTGTAGGAAGGGTCGTCCCAATCAGAGCTGCCCCCGGGGTAGGGTGGTGCTGTGATCAATATTCTTTGATGTTCCTTCGCGGGGAGTAGTTGCCAGGCAAAATTTGATCTTCCGGCATTTCCTGTTGTAAAGCCTCCATATTTATTGCTGATGCCGATCCACCAGGGAACAATAAGCAGGAGCATCACCAATAAAAAAAAACCGAAAGTCCTGAGTGACCGGGATAACCATGTCTTTTCCCCCTTCAGCAAGATCAATACAGTACATGCAAAATGGATCGCAATAAAATAAAATGCATAATTCTTAGCATAGTAGGCGAGCGCTCCGACCAGCGCGCATAGAAAAATTTTCTTTTTATTTTGTATGAGATCCCGGCTAAAAACCAATGACAGGTAGATGAGCAATATAAAAACCAGCAAAAAATCGGCGCAAAGTTCAAAAAAAGTAAAATAGATCAGTATCGGAATGGCCGTGAACAGGATCACTCTTCTTACATTTTCCTCCATCATCATCTTTCCGGCCAGGGAATGTATGACAAGCAGGGAAAATATACCCAACAGTGCATTGATGAATTTGCAGGCCAGCACCGGGTCAATCCCGAGTTTGATAAAAGGCACCAGTATCCAGGAGGATAGGGGGCTCCAGAACCCGTTCATGCCCTGCTGAAAATTTCCTTCCGCAAGTTGCCTGGCTGCGTTTATATAACCCGTGGCATCCACATCCAGGGTATAGCGATAACCGGGAAAAAGCAGGATGAATGCAATACAATAAAGAAGGATTGAAATAAAAAGCCATTTCCCAGCCATGGGGCTAAGATAGTGTAGACTAGTGACTGAGAATGTGGATTGCTGACTGTTGACTGCAGACCGGTAAGAATTTCACCGATCCTCCTGCTAAATTTTAATTAGCAGGAGGGTTCCGGACTTTGAATTTTTTCAATGGATTTGGATACGGTGAAAATTAGGCAGTTGATCAAGGATCTGGATTCGGTCGGTCTTTCGGTGGACTTGGATATAATTGGTTTCTCGGGTCTTATTAAAAAAAGAGAAGTTGACTGATACTGGACTTTTGATTTTTCAAGGATTGGAGCGCTAGTTTGGTAGGTCTTCTCTTGGATATGGACTTTGGACTAAATGCTTATTGGGATCAATCAACTTCTGGTACAAAAGTATATGTCCGGGTCATGTTATGAAAGAGGATTTTTGCTTTGACAGGCATGTTTTTTTAGGCATTTTGATACGTAATTCAGTCAATAAATATTTGTGTTAAACCCTGAAATGGGGTTAGTAATTCTACGAAGAAAAAAGGCGATTCTTGTTTAGATGGAAAAACCAGCTGATGACTGAAATCAATTCCCCATGGCCTGAATGACATCGTACTTAGTGACGATATGATAATTCCCGGCTTCATCTTTTGCCAGCACGGCCCCGTTTTCCTTATTGATCAGGTGACTTAATTTCTCAACTGGCGTGTCAAAGGGAACGATGGGAAAGGAAGGTTCGATCACTTCTTCAACTTTTGAATTCTTGATCTCAGGATTATCAAATATTTTCTGGAACAAGCCCCCTTCGCTGATGGCGCCTACTGGTCCGGCTCCATTCATGACAGGAATATGTTCAATATCATATTTTTTCATCAGGTCAACTGCGTCGGCAACGGTTTGGGAGGGTTCGATCGTGATCAAACGCTGGGTACCGCGTGAACTGATCACATCGCGGAAAGTTTTCACATCCAGGAAGCCGCGTTCGATCATCCATTGATCATTATAGATCTTGCCCACATACCGGCTGCCATGATCATGAAAGATGCAAACAACGAGGTCATCTTTTTTCAGGCGATCCTTTAACTGCATCAAACCCTGCAGGCAACTGCCTGCACTATATCCGCAGAATATTCCTTCTTCCCTTGCCAGCCTCCTGGCCATAATGGCCCCGTCTTTATCAGTAACCTGTTCAAAATGATCGATCACCGACATATCGTAATTGCGGGGAACAAAATCTTC
>DATINK010000374.1:0-2293 GCA_035474355.1 Chitinophagaceae bacterium
CAAAACCCGGAAAATTTGTTCATGTCATCGCCAAACTGGATCATGAATACCCTGTGGAATATGACGCGATCAATAACCCGAATTTCCTGAGTTTCATAGCCGTTGATTCACTGGGAGAATCGGTAAAAGTTATTTACAGGAATGCCAAACCCGATAACCTGGAAACCAGTGATCGGCTGGTATTAAAGGGAGCTTACGAGAATGACCATTTTGAATGTAAGGAGATCATGATGAAATGTCCTTCCAAATACAAAGACGATATGAGTGCAGCTCAAAAAAGTATTGAAAAGAACGCAAATTCCACCCAATAAATCATGTCTTATTCAGGTGAGCATTTATTACCCGGCCTGTTGGGACATTTCTTTATTGTACTATCCTTAGTGGCTTCGGGTATCGCCACTTTCTCTTATTTCCTTTCAACCAGGTCGAAGGATGCAGTAGGATCCGATCGATGGAAAAAACTCGCCCGGGCAGCATTCATTACAGAAGTGATCTCTGTTTTTGCCATTTTCGGGATCCTTTTTTATATCATCTCCAATCATCTTTTCGAATACAAATATGCATGGCAGCATAGCAGCCGGTCGCTGGAAGTGAAATATCTTTTGAGTTGTTTCTGGGAGGGACAGGAAGGAAGCTTCTTATTATGGAGTATCTGGCATTGTGTACTGGGACTGATCCTGATGCGCACCGCAAAGAAATGGGAGGCGCCGGTGATGACGGTATTAAGTTTTGCCCAACTGGCAATGGGGACCATGCTGGCGGGTATTTATATTTTCGGATGGAAGATGGGTTCCAACCCATTTATTTTATTAAGGGATTCGGGTGTATTGGATAATGCACCGGCACTTCATATAAATGGAGTACTTAGCCCGGATTATATGAGATCCATCACCGATGGAAACGACCTGAATCCATTACTTCAGAATTACTGGATGGTGATCCATCCACCCGTTTTATTCCTGGGATTTGCCTCTACCATTGTGCCTTTTGCATTTGTCATTGCGGGACTTTGGACAAAAAAATTCGGTGAATGGACAAAGCCGGCATTACCCTGGGCGCAGTTTTCTGCGGCCGTATTAGGAGTGGGTATCATGATGGGTGCGAAATGGGCCTATGAATCCCTGACATTCGGAGGTTATTGGGCCTGGGACCCGGTTGAAAATGCTGCGTTGGTTCCCTGGCTGGTGATGATCGCTGGTATTCATACACTGCTTATCTATAAACACAGCGGGCATTCATTACGCAGTACGCATCTTTTCTTCCTGCTTAGTTTTATTCTCATTTTATATTCCACCTTTCTTACCCGGAGCGGGATATTGGGAGATACTTCCGTACATGCATTTACTGACCTGGGCATGAATTTCCAGCTATTGTCATTCCTTTTAATATTTGCATTACCGTCACTCGCTTTTTTTATTTTCCGGGCCCGGCAAATTCCCATGATCCGAAAAGAAGAGAGCGGCAGCTCCCGGGAGTTCTGGATGTTCATTGGTTCATTGGTGTTTTTCCTTTCTGCTATTGTCATTATCGGGAAAACTTCATTACCTGTATATAATAAGTTGTTCGGAACGAATAAGGCAACCCCGGAAGATCCTGAATACGCCTACAACCAGATCCAGGTATTTGTTGCCGTTATTATCGGCCTGTTGACAGCCGTTACACAGTATTTAAAATATAAAAATACAAGCGGAAAATATTTCTGGAAAAAGATCGCGATACCGGCGGCCATCAGTTTAGTGGGGGCGACATTGATCCTGGCATTGGGTCATATTAATTATGAGAAAAAAGGCCCGGCTTTTATGGCAGCAATATGGATAGCAGTAGCCTGCAGTTTCTTTGCCATCGTTGCCAATATCTCTTATATATGGCTGGGCATAAAAGGAAACCTGAAACTTTCCGGCGGTTCGGTTGCGCATGCTGGTTTTGGAATGGTATTACTCGGTATCCTGATCTCTGCTTCCAAAAAGGAGATACTTTCTTTTAATACAAGTCCCGTGCAATTTGAATTCCTCAAGGAAAGCAAGGAAGTACCGGGAGAAAATCTCACCCTTATTAAAGGGATCCAGACGGATATGGGCAAATATTGGGTAACCTATGAAAGCGACTCAGCACATCCCCGGAAACAATTATGGTTTTATAATATCCGTTTTAAAAAGAAGGATGGCAAAGAAGAATTTCTGCTGCGGCCCAATGCTTTCGTAAACTATAAAGGGAATGAGGGATTGATGGCGAACCCTTCTTCGAGGCATTACTGGGACCATGACGTATTTACGTATATCACTTCACTCCCGAA
>DATINK010000375.1:0-5131 GCA_035474355.1 Chitinophagaceae bacterium
CAATGAATATCTCCGGCAGTTCATGCAGGAGTTGGGAGAAAAGATCAAACAAGTTGATCCAGGCACCATGTTGCATCCCGGCATTTTTAAATCTTATGTAGAAAAAAGAGCCCTGGCTCTTTCACAAGAGGACGTTTCTACCATAGCCGTGGCAGAGAAAACCCCGATTGTCAACCAGGGGGCGCCGACCATTGCCTCTGCCAATGGCCAGGCCTTTCTAAACAATCCCGTTCTGCACCAGGAAGTCTTCGGGCCCTATTCGATTGTGATCCGCTGTAAAGATGAAACGGAGATGTTACAGGTGATCAGGAAACTGGAGGGGCAATTAACAGCTACATTAATGGCTACTGAAAATGATCTGAGTTATCATGAGGAATTAGTGGAAGCTGTGAAAAATATTTGTGGCCGGCTGATACTGAATGGTGTGCCGACAGGCGTAGAAGTATGCCTGGCTATGCAACACGGGGGTCCGTTCCCGGCTACAACCGATTCAAGGTTCACTAGTGTGGGAGGAGATGGGATCAGGCGTTTTGCGAGGCCGATCGCTTTTCAAAACTGGCCGGATAAACTGCTACCTGATGAATTAAAGAACGCCAACCCTGAAAATATCTGGCGCATGGTAAACAGTGAAATGACGAGAAGCGGGATTTAAAACAGTACAACTACTATACTATGAGAAAAATTCCCGGGATCCTGTTCCTGTTATTCGCTGCATTCAGTTCCAGCGCTCAGGAAAAAAAAGATGCCAGTTTGCCTTTCCAGCAGGCCAATGATGCATTTAATGCAAGGGAGTCAAAAAGAGACAGCATTTTAAACCATCCTTTGGGTTCTAATAAAGAAGAAGATTTCCTCAGGGCATACAATTTCTATGATTCATTATACAAAGCAATCGACCGGGTAAAAAGAGATTCTTTGACATTTGACGATGAGATCAACCTGGATCTCATGAAATACAACATTGAAGACAATATCTATAATTACAAGTATAAAGGTTATCTCAACCCGATCCTTGCCGATGAGGGATTTCATACCAGCCTGGCCGGGATGGGTTCACGTGTGATCACTAAACCGGCCGAATTCAAGGATTATATTAATCGGTTAAAAGATATTCCCCGCTATGTAAGAGAGAACCTGGACCTGATGAGGGAAGGACTCAAACTCGGCATCTGCCAGCCCCGGTCCATACTGGATGGTTATGAAAATACCTATGAACAACATATTGTAACTGATGTTGAAAAAAGTGTATTCTGGAAACCATTTGCAAACAAGCCATTTGGAATGGATGATACGGAGTGGAACCAAATCAGGGAAGAAGGCAAAAATGCCATCATGCAATATGCCGTTGAGGGGTTTAAAGAGATCAAGACCTTTTTTGACAATGAATATCTTCCCAAGACAAGGAAAACGATCGGTATCTCTAATTTCCCGGACGGACTCAATTTTTATAAAGAGCTGGTGCATCATTTTACCAGCACCGATATTCCTTACGAAGAAATTTACCAGCTGGGATTAAAAGAAGTGGACAGGATCAGGACTGAAATGAACGAAGTGATGAAGGAAGCTAAATTCACCGGCAGTTTCCAGGAGTTCATCAATTATTTAAGGACGGATCCAAAATTTTATGTCACCACGCCCGAACAATTATTAAAAGAAGCTTCTTTCATCGCTAAGAAAGCAGACGGAGAGTTACCCAGGTTCTTCGGTAAGTTGCCGCGTCAGCCTTATGGGGTTGAACCTGTACCTGCTCACCTGGCACCCACCTATACCAGTGGAAGATATTCTGGCGCGCCAATTTCAAGCAGGAGGGCAGGGCATTACTGGGTGAATACCTATGATCTGAAAAGCCGTACGTTATATACACTGGAATCGTTGACCCTGCACGAAGCGGTTCCGGGACATCATTTACAAACCTCTCTTGCGCAGGAGTTGACCAATCTTCCTTCATTCAGAAGAAATCTTTATGTGAATGCTTATGGCGAAGGCTGGGGATTGTATTGCGAATACCTGGGAACCGAAATGGGTTTTTATAAAGACCCTTATTCTCATTTTGGACGATTAACCTATGAAATGTGGAGGGCTTGCCGCCTGGTTTTGGATGTAGCCTTGCATACCAAGGGCTGGACACGGGAACAAGGTGTAAAATATTTAGCTGAAAATACTGCGCTATCTCTTCACGAAGTGAATACAGAGATCAACAGGTACATCTCATGGCCAGGGCAGGCATTGTCTTATAAGATCGGCGAATTAAAGATCAAAGAGCTTCGCAAACGTGCTGAGGATGCGCTGAAAGATAAATTTGATATTCGTGAATTTCATGACCTGATCCTCTCAAAGGGATCTGTCACCCTGAAAATACTGGAAGCTATGGTTGACGGGTATATTAAAGAAAAACTGGCCGGGAAAAAACCATTCTGAACAGGCCGGCAAGGACGCACTCACAGAAGAAAGATCTAAACTGATATGGTAGCATAACTGAGAACTGCTCTATAAAGGGTCCCGAACTTTTAGATATGTTGCATCCATTGTGAGCCACCTGCTGGATAACATGATCTGGAATGCTATTAATAGCGGCGATAGCGATAAAGCTATTGTTGATGGCGATGCCGGTTGTTACCGGGAGGATATAGCGCCATTTGCAGGACTAAAAGAGTTACATAAAGCGAACCTGGACAAATTACATGAACTTATTATTCCCAACAGGAAAGTAGCCATTTCATACTTTGGGACAATTTCCATTGACCAAAATAAATGGCAAAGACGGCAACCAATGGAATGCTGCCAGATGGTCTATGCATGCCCGGTAGAAAAATTTACAACAAAGAATAGCCAGCAGGTGGTGCCCCTGGCCGATGAACATATCCAGCAAATGCTGGAATTAACTGCACTCACAAAACCCGGCCCTTTCTTACAACGTACCATTGACTTCAATAACTATTTCGGCGTTTTTGTTGATGGCCGTCTCGCCGCTATGACCGGGCAACGCATGCACCCCACTCCTTATATGGAAGTAAGCGCGGTCTGTACCCATCCTGATTTCCGCGGACAGGGCTATGCCAAAGCCTGCATGCTGCATGTCATGCAACTGATACTGGATAATTCCTTTATTCCTTTTTTGCATGTGCTGGCAAGCAATGCGACTGCGATCCGACTCTATGAATCCATTGGTTTTCGTGTGAGGACGGGTATAAATATTGAGATGATAAAAAGACGCTAAAGATTTTAGATCCTGTTGACTTATCAGCCCTGCGCAAGGCTCGGGGTAAGGTCTTCTTTATAATGCTTATAGACAAACCAGCCCGTGATGATAGTGGAAATGATGAAATAGGCAATCAGTGCATTCGTTATCCAGGGTGCAAATTGCCTGGCACCGAACCAGTCTTGCTGGCGGTACAATAACGCCAGCCCGAAACCATTCTTCAGCAATTCCCACAACAAGGCGAAACGGTTCCTGTCCATTAATTCAGTCAGTGCGTAGATCCAGAGAAAGACAAACGCACCATATATATATATGTAGGAACTGTCCAGGTTGTTGATTAAAGCAATATTTCCGAAGAGCCAGGCTATTGCTATGAGAATCAGCACTAATTGTACCCAACACCAGGTGCCTAAAGCGGAGGATGACCGGGGATTGTACTTTTCAAAATGATAGACATCATCTATTTTATAGACAGGATATTTTTCTATTACATCAGCCGGCCTCCAGCCCGTGGGCATATACCAGATCCGAAATTTATCCTTCCAGTTCCGCGTGCGCCAGGCATCTTTGATCAGCAACCAAACATGCTGGAAATTAATTTTTATCGGGTTCCAGGTTCTTACGGGACGGGTGATTCCGTAGACAGGTGGACATTCTTTTAATTCAGGTTGGTAAGTCCCAAACCATTTATCCCAGACTATAAATATCTGGGAGAGGTTCTTATCAAGGTATTCCTTATTGATAGCATGATGTACCCGGTGAATAGAGGGTGTAACGATGATCTTTTCCAGTATGCCCATTTTATTGATATGCTGTGTATGGTACCAGAATTGTGCGAAAAGCTGAATAGGGCCTACGGTAGCGATCACGATCGTGGGAACACCCAACAATGCAGCGGGGATCAATAAGAAAGTAAAGGGGTTGACCACCAAGGAAATGCTTTGGCGGAGCGCGCAGGCCAGGTTGAATTCTTCACTGCTATGATGAATGATGTGGAGGTTCCAGAATAAATTGATGTGGTGGCTCCAGCGATGAACCCAATACCCGGCAAAATCAATGGCAATGAAAGCAATTAGATACACCAGCCAGGTTGCTTTGATATGGGTCAGGGCAATGTTTGACAGCAGCCAACTATACGTGATGATCGCGATACTGAGACCGAGGACATCCTTGGTCACATTCGTAACGCCAGAACTCAGGCTGCTGATCATATCCATATTCCGGACAGTATCTTTGCCCTTATACCATCCCCATGCTTTTTCAAAAAGAACCAGGAAGAGGAAGGCCGGCATGGCGATGAGGAGTATCTTTCCGTAAGTTTCCATCTTCACGAATTTACAAAAGTTTGGAAGAACGAAGCTTCCCTGGCTACACATGAAATATGTTTTCCATTGTATAGACGCTCATACCTGTGGCAATCCTGTCAGGCTTGTCAGGGAAGGTGCACCTGTCCTGGAAGGAAAGAACATGAGTGAAAAACGCCAGCACTTTCTCCGGGAATTTGATTGGATAAGGACTGGATTGATGTTTGAACCCCGGGGGCATGACATGATGAGCGGAAGTTTACTATATCCTGCCCATGATCCGCAAAATGATATTGCCGTTTTATTCATTGAAACCAGCGGATGTCTTCCTATGTGCGGACATGGAACGATTGGAACGGTAACGATCGCAATACAGGAAGGACTTATCCAACCTAAGAAACCAGGAATTGTCAGAATGGAAACACCGGCGGGACTGGTTGTAGCCCATTATACCAGGAATGCAGCTGACCAGGATAAAGTTGAATCTGTAAGACTGACAAATGTTCCCTCCTTTCTTTATTCAAGCGGACTCAAAACAAATTGTTCCGGCTTAGGAGAAATTGAATTTGATGTTGCCTATGGAGGAAATTTTTATGCCATCATAGACGTGCAGGAAAATTTCAAGGGACTG
>DATINK010000376.1:0-2848 GCA_035474355.1 Chitinophagaceae bacterium
GGGGGGAATTCATTTTCAGCTACCACTCTTTTTGCGAGAAGTGTCATTACACAGGAAAACGTAATTGTTGTGGGAGAAGAAACGGGTGGCGGCGCTTATGGAAATTCTGCCTGGCTGATCCCGGATGCCAAACTCCCTGAAACAAAGATCCGCTTACGCATTCCCCTGTTTCGTCTTGTCATTGACAGGAATATTCCCAAAAACGGAAGAGGTGTTCAACCCGAAATAGAATCAACACCCACAGTAGATGCGGTAAGGCGTGGCAGTGATTATAAGCTGGACAAAGTAATGGAGTTGATCCGGCAGGATAAACAGGCGAAGCGCTCCCATTGACCTAGTCTTTATCTTTTTCCGAGACCCTGAAGCGATCGGCATCTTTCCAAAAAGGAAATTTTTCGCGGGTGCGCTGGAGATGCGCTTTATCCAGCGTAATCGTAAATATATCTTCCTCGTCGTTGCTATGATACAACGTTTCCCCCATTGGATCCACCACCATGCTGTCACCGCTATGCCAATTATTGTTTCCATCATTGCCCACCCGGTTCACGCCGATCACATAACATTGGTTCTCGATGGCTCTTGCCTGTAATAGCGTTTTCCAGGCTTGTATTCTTTTTTCCGGCCAGTTAGCTACATATATGATGGCATCAAATTCCAATAGGGGGCCGTTTTGTCTCGACCATACCGGGAACCGAAGGTCATAACATACCAGGACCTGGATCTTCCATCCATTTACCGAAGTGATCAGTCTTTTTGTACCCGCTGTATAATGTTCATTTTCCCCGGCATAAGCAAAACGGTGCCGCTTATCGTAATACCCGTATTCGCCATTCGGTAACATCCAGACAAGCCGGTTATAAAATTTTCCATTCTCTGAAATGATCAGGCTGCCGGTGAGGATCATTTTTTTCTTTGCGGCCAGCTTCTTCATCCAGGTAATGGTTTCGCCATCCATTTTCTCTGCCAGTTCTTTCGCACGCATGCTAAATCCCGTGCTGAACATTTCGGGCAAGACGATTATTTCTGTTGTTGATTTAATGGCGAGGATCTTTTCCTCCAGCATTTTCAGGTTGGCGGCCTTGTCTTCCCAGTGAAGATCCGTTTGGATCAGCGTGAGTGTTAGATTTGACATAACGTTCTTATTCCTCAAGTCTATCCGTGCAACTGTACTCCGTTTTCAGGTAGTCGTCATAATAATCGGCCTGTTTGAAAAGATGCCGGAAGGCATCGGCTCCAGTTTCTTTGTTCAGGTCGAGGTCATACATGATGCAGGAAAGAACAATATTTTGTTTTACGCAACTCAACACGAGGCCATTCACCTGGTAATTTTCCTGCAACAGGAATTGATAAAGCGGCCTGATCTTCATTGCCTCCGAAGGCATCTGGCAGAGATAGGCGTCCCCGGTTATAAAAAAATTATCGGCATTATACGTGATCCTGATCTTTGCCGATCCTTCTTTCACAGTCCAGGTATGATTGCCTTCCCGGGCCAGTCGCACATCTTTTCCTAATTCTTTTAGAATGTCTTCAATTGTTTTCGCTGCGCCCACGGGTTCGGTTTCTTTTTCCGGGATCACCGGCAATTTCAATTCAGTGCCGCAGTTGGGGCAATATTTGTTTGAGTCAATATTAGCCGCTGTTACCAGGAAATCGCAACTGAAACAACGTGTAGAAGCTTGCCCCTTGCTGGGTAAATACATCTGCAGGGCTTCTCTCAAATAACTTACCGGCAGGGCAAAGCCCAGGTTGTCACCTCCGCGGATGATAAATGAATTTACCCCGATCACTTCTCCATCTTTGTTCACCAGTGGCCCGCCGCTGTTACCGGGGTTGATGGCCGCGTCGATCTGGATAAATTTTAATCCTTCGCGCACGCGGTCAACTTTTGAGATCACGCCTTGTGTTGCTGTATAATTGAGTCCATAGGGATGGCCGATCGCTACCACCACGTCTCCATCCTTTAGTTTTTCATAATAACCCATTTTAACATCGGGTAATTCAATATTCTTTGGCGCTTCCAGGAAAGCCAGGTCGTGCTTACGATCCGTATACCAAACCCGGGTAAGCACTTTATCGAAAGCCTTGCCGGCAATCGTCACTTCGGCATTATTATCAATGACGTGGTCATTGGTGATGATCAGGTCGAATTCTTTGAGGTAAAAGCCCGTGCCCGTACCCGTCGGAGTGGCGATCTGTATGATCGCTTTCTGGTATAATTCTATGATCTGTTGCGGGTCCATCCGGTTTATTTTGCCTCCATGTTCAAGTGACTGAGTTCGGTGGTAAATGAGATATTAAAATTCACCAGGTTGTCAAACCGAAGCTGCTGGATCTTGAAATCCATCAATGGATACTTGGCTTTCCAGGTCTCCTGGATCGACTTGATCTTGTCGACAATGCCCTGTGACGCAAATTGATTTTTTACAGGATCATAGTAAGCCTCACCAGATCCGAGTGCAATAAAAAATTCAGGATAATTGATCATCATGAAAAGATGATAGAGCTCGGTAATGGCCCTGGGCAGACTAAATGAATACTGGCAATAAGAGATCCCATATTCCGTAACCTGGTTGGCGATCGAAGCGTAATTATTGTCCCGGTACCAGGCCGTATTCTGGTTGGCGACCTGGATCGAATCGGTGATAGCTTTATAATTCTGGGGGGCAACAATTGAAAAAGTATATTTAGAGCGATAGAGCCCCGTAAATATTTCTTCTTTGGTCCGCGTTTGTATTTTCCTGAACTCTTCGATCATGTCCCGGTTCTTTTCTGTCACCGCCCGTTCATCTTTTTGAAAATATATCCCGGCGATCCTTTCAATATCATACATTAATCTTCCTTCGGGTGT
>DATINK010000377.1:0-3797 GCA_035474355.1 Chitinophagaceae bacterium
ACGCAAAGTGAAAGAAATCGGCATCCGGAAAGTGCTGGGAGCAAGCATCTCAGGGATCGTCAGCTTGTTGTCCAGGGATTTTATGAAGCTGGTACTGATCGCTGCTTTTATTGCTACACCACTGGCCTGGTACTTTATGCATCAATGGTTGCAGGACTTTGCTTATCGTATCAACATCGGGTGGTGGGTCTTTGCGGTTGCCGGTTCACTGGCATTATTGATAGCGCTGGTAACGGTTAGTTTCCGTGCCATCAGGGCGGCGATTGCGAACCCGGTGAATTCATTAAGAACTGAATAATCAATTGGGTCAAATGAGTCATATAGGTCAAATAAGATTAAATAAAATAACATTTAGAATTATGAAAAAGTATCTTTTGCTGATTGTATTAGCAATCCAGGCTGTCATCGTATCTGCTCAATTCAAAGCCGATAAAGAACCATTTATCGTCAGGTCATTGAAAGGAGAGTCGATCAAAATGGCTGAAATACAAACTTCCGGCGGGGGGATATCTGTAACAGGAGTCAACCCTGAAGAAGCCAGGCTGGAAATATTTGTTACACCGAATAATAATAAGAATGACATGACGAAAGAGGAGATCCAGGCAAGGCTGGATGAAATGTATACACTCGAGATCAGTATCACCGGGAATAAACTCACTGCGAAAGCCAAGAGTAAACAGGATATCCGCGACTGGAAAAAAGCGTTGAACATAAGTTTTCATGCTTATGTGCCGAAGAACTTTTCAACGGATCTTTCTACAGCTGGCGGCGGCATTCATATCCAGGATATTTCCGGTAACCAGGAATTCTCCACCAGTGGTGGGGGTCTTGATGTATCAGGTGTCAGTGGAAAGATCAATGGGAGAACCTCCGGTGGCGGTATCCGGCTTTCTGATTCAAAAGATGAGATCGAACTCAGCACCAGTGGTGGAAGTATTCATGCAAGTAATTGTGATGGAAAACTCAGGCTCAGCACATCCGGGGGATCACTTGACCTTGAAGACCTGAAAGGGGAGATCCGTGCTACGACCAGTGGCGGAAGCATCGATGGAAATAAGATCAGCGGGGAATTGATCACGCATACTTCCGGCGGAAGTATTCACCTGAAAGGATTGACCTGCAGCCTGGAAACATCCACCAGCGGAGGTAATATATATGTATCCATGGATGCCCTGGGTAAATATGTTAAGGTCAGTAATTCCGGCGGCAATATCGACCTGGAACTTCCCAAAAGCAAGGGAATGGATCTTGACCTGAGTGCAAACCGGATCAAAACCGATCACCTGGACAATTTCAGCGGGAAGATGGATGATAATAATGTAGAAGGAAAACTGAATGGCGGTGGTATTGAAGTAAGAGCCAGCGCAGGCAGCGGAAGGATCTATCTGTCATTGAAATAAAACGGATTTGGATCGCATATAAAAGTATAGCCATGATTAAAAATTATATCAAGATCGCCTGGCGAAATATGCTTCGTAATAAAGTCAACTCGTTAATAAATATCTCCGGGTTGGCCATCGGGATAGCCAGTGTTATGCTGATCCTCTTTTATGTTCACGACGAGATGAGTTATGATAAGTTCTTAAAGAATTCCGATCATATTTTCCAGGTAAACCTGACGGCCAACCTGGAGGGGAACCAGGGATCAACAACTGCGGCTGGCCCTAATTCGCAGGTCAATGCGCCGAATGCAAATGAATTTACAACAGGTAATACGCCACCACCGGTAGGAAATGCCCTGGTTACTGAATTTCCTGAAGTGGAGGCTGCCGTCAGGATCTATCGTCCAGGCGAAATACTGGTTCGCAATGAAAATGGATCACAGATCGGGAATTTTTTTACAGAAAAGAACCTGATCGCGGTTGATTCCAATTTCCTGCAGGTTTTTTCTTACGGAGTGAAAGAAGGTAACCCGGTGACTTGTTTGCAGGAACTGAATTCTCTTGCCATCACAGAAAGAGCAGCTAAAAAATATTTTGGCGATCAAAACCCAATCGGGAAAATATTATTATTAGGCGATTCGGGAACAGCGTTTACTGTTACGGCTATCCTTAACAACCTGCCCGTTCAATCCTCGATACAATTTGAAATGCTGGCGCCGATCTCATCCTACCCCATGGTAAAACGGTTTAGCTGGAGCTGGGTCTGGTTGCAGGTGAATACATATGTAAAGCTGAAGGATAATGTGGCCGTAGACCAAACGGCTATTCAGAAAATGGAAGCTAAGTTTCCTGCCATGGTTAAAAAGTATGGCGCTGCGGGATTCAGGCGAATTGGAAAACCAATTGATTCACTTTTAGCCAAAGGAGGAAAATGGGATCTTCATTTACAACCGATCACAACGGTTCATTTACATGCGATGGCAATGGGTACCGACGCTCGTCAAACCAACCTTGGCAATATCAGGGATATCTACATTTTTTCAATCGTGGCGCTTTTCATTATCATACTCGCTTGTGTAAATTTCATCAACCTTTCAACTGCTCGTGCGGGAATCAGGGCCCGGGAAGTGGGCATCCGTAAAGTGCTGGGTTCAGTAAAAGCGCAGCTGATCAAACAATTCCTGGCAGAAGCGATGTTGTACAGTATCATTTCCACGCTTTTCGCATTTCTCCTGGTATTTCTATTGATAGATCCTTTCAATGCCGTGGCGGGAAAATCACTTGCATTGGATATGGTGTTTAAGGATAATATTTGGATCTATATTACCGGCCTCACGCTGTTGACGGGTTTGCTCTCCGGAAGTTACCCGGCTTTCTACCTTACGTCCTTTAAGCCGATACTGGTATTGAAAGGCCTGAAATTTTTTAAATCGGGTATTGGTAATCTCTTTGTAAGAAACGGGCTGGTCGTTTTTCAATTTGCTATCTCTACTGCCCTGATCGTATGTACGATCGTTGTGTACAGGCAATTGAAATTTGCGCAGCAAAAAGATCTTGGCTTCAATAAAAATAATGTGTTGGTAATTTCCAGCAGTACCCGGCTGGGATCACAACAAAATGCTTTTCGGGAGGAAATACTGCGTATACCGGGCGTTTCCAATGCTTCTTATTCTACCGCTATTCCAACAATAGACAATTTCTCTGACGGTTATGTACCTGAACCAGGACCGGGTGATCAAAACATTGATCCCGAGATCGGCCTTTCTTCCTATATGGTGGATGAAAGTTTTATCCCCGTGCTTCACATGCAAGTCACGAAAGGAAGAAATTTTTCGAAAGAATTTAATGACTCGGCTTCCGTGATACTGAATGAAACGGCAGCCAGGGAGATCGGGTGGAAAGACCCGGTAGGTATGTACCTGCAATACCCGGGAAACAGCCAGCGATTCAGGGTGATCGGGGTCATAAAAGATTTTAATGTTGAATCGGTTCGTAACATGGTGGCTCCCTTTGCCTTGTTTCATTTGACTTCAAAAACCTATGGCTCGGATTATCCTTATACTTCTGTAAGCATTCAGTCGGGCAATTTGAAAGGCATCATCAGCAAAATAGAGGACAAATGGAAAAGTTTTGCGGCAGCCACGCCTTTTGATTACAGTTTTCTCGATGAAAAAGTGGGAGCGATGTACCGGGCAGAAAGAAGGATGGGGTCGGTCTTTTTGATCTTTACATTCCTCTCCATATTTATAGCATGCCTGGGACTTTTCGGACTGGCTACTTATACTGCCGAAAGACGAACCAAGGAAGTCAGTGTTCGCAAGGTACTCGGGGCCTCTGCACAAGGATTGGCTTTATTATTATCCAAAGACTTCCTGAAACTGACATTTATAGCAGCTTTCATTGCTTTCCCGGTGG
>DATINK010000378.1:0-2568 GCA_035474355.1 Chitinophagaceae bacterium
GTTTGGCAAAAATGATATCGGCCAGCAGGGTACGTGATTTCAGGTTGGCCACCGGTATAATATAATTGGAGAATAAAAAGGCGATCCCGCTGATCAATAAAGTGACCAGGAATAATGGCCGCATGAAACGCAGCAAGGAAATGCCGGCAGACTTGATCGCTACCAGCTCCAGGTTTTCCCCCAGGCTGCCGAAAGTCATCAGCGAAGAAAGTAAAATCGCAAGGGGTAAAGCCAGCGGAACCAGGGATGCACTTTGGTACCAGATAAATTCAAAGATGACGCCGGTACCCAGACCCTTTCCCACAAAATCATCGATATACAACCAGAAGAATTGCAAGACCAGCACAAACAAGGTGATGAAGAAGGTAGCCACAAAGGGCCCGATAAAAGCCTTGATGATGAGCTTGTCTAGTTTTTTGAACATGTAAACCGGGCGGCGATTAATGTTATTTTTGAAACATGAAGAACGATTCAAAAATACAGCTTTCACCCATGGAGATGGACCTGGTCAATAACCGGGATATTATTTTAACAAAGAATGTCATCCTGGTGAAAGCAATGGAGTTGCTGGGGTCCTTGCAGGTGAAGATCAATGATTACCTCGCGGCAGATGCCTCTTCATTTCCTGCAGAAGTAAGTGCCATACCTCCCAAGATCTCGAAAGGTGAGAACTACCTGGGGCTCCCTTATCGCATACTTGATCATCCCCGGTATTTCATGAAAGACGATGTGATGGCAGTACGGACATTGTTCTGGTGGGGAAATTTTTTCAGTATGACACTGCATCTTTCAGGAAAGTATAAAAAAAGTTATGCCCCGGCCATCGAAAAAAATTATACGCATTGGAAGAAACAGGGTTTTTTTATCTGTGTCAATGAAGACCCCTGGGAACATCATTTTGAAAAAGATAATTATGTGCAGGTCTCCCAATTAGACAAATTGGAGTTTGAAAAAAAAGTCAGTCATTCCCCTTTTCTCAAATTAGCTGTTTCTCTTCCCATTGATAAATGGAATGAGGCGCCCGAAAGCTTATATAATCAATTCAAACAATTGATGGAAGGGATCAGGGATCAGTTACCGAGACGGTGAAAGAGTTCCTTTACCTGGTGATCCCAAAGCATGCTCTGGTCCTTGATATCTTTTTTCTCGGCAAAATCTTTAATGACGAGTATGGTTTGATTGGTGATCTCTGATTTTTCAATACGCATCTCAAAAAATTCTTCCTTGGGCGCTTCCAGCCAGTGAAACTTTACAAATTTGTCAATCTCACTTTCTAAGAGCTCCGCTTTGTCAAAAGTGCCGTTCCAGCCAAAATAAAAAACATTGTCGCGCTCATCAACTTTTTCAGCAAACCACTCTCCTAAGCCGGCCGGGGTAGACAGGAATTCATAGAGAATGGAGGGGGAACATCGGACCGGGAATTCAAGCGTATATATTTGTTTACTCATCTTTCTTGCGCCAAATCAACAGCGACTCGTGCAATAATAGAAAAATATTGAACGTGGCAAAAAAAAAGATTCACCCTAATTACCCCTTTATCATAAACGGGGTCAGGCTTTTGAAATAAAAGAGCCCTTTATACGTTAATATAATGCCAAGAATTATTTGGCTGCCACTAGCAGTTTGTCTAAATTGCATTGAAGTTCAATGTTTTCTGAGTAAAACCGCCACCGTGGTGGGTATTTTTAGAGTCGAGGTTAATAACCAGAACTTGTAATTCTTTAACCCTTTAAATACACCATAAATCCATATCTATGAGCATGAGACAATTGAAGATCACGAAGTCTATTACGAATCGTGAATCTCAAAGCCTTGAAAAGTACCTACAGGAGATCGGCAAAGTCGAACTCATTTCCCCCGAAGAAGAAGTCAAATTAGCTACCCTGATCAAGCAGGGCTGTCAGAAGTCATTGGACAGGCTGACCAAGGCCAATTTGCGTTTTGTGGTTTCTGTTGCTAAACAGTATCAGAACCAGGGGCTTTCGTTGCCTGACCTGATCAATGAGGGAAACCTGGGCCTGATCAAAGCAGCCCAGCGCTTTGACGAAACCCGGGGATTCAAATTCATTTCCTACGCTGTGTGGTGGATCCGCCAAAGCATTTTGCAGGCACTGGCTGAGCAGTCCCGGATCGTTCGTTTGCCCCTGAATAAGGTGGGACTGACCAACCGTATCCAGAAAGCCTACTCACTCCTGGAGCAGCAGTATGAAAGGGAGCCTTCAGCCGAAGAACTGGCAGAAGTGCTTGAAATGGACCTCGAAGAGGTTTCAGCAACCCTGGGCATTTCTTCCCGCCACGTAAGCATGGACAGTCCTCTTTCAGAGGGTGAAGAAAATACCCTGATCGACGTGCTGGAGAATCCCAATGCAGACAAAACGGATGCTGATCTTGATCACAGGGAATCTTTAAAAACCGAGATCGACCGTTCGCTGAAAACGCTTACGGAAAGACAAAAAGAAGTGATCTGCTATTTCTTCGGAATTGGTGTTGATCACCCGTTAAGTTTAGAGGACATCGGCGAACGATTCAGCTTAACAAGAGAAAGAGTACGCCAAATCAAAGACAAAG
>DATINK010000379.1:0-6811 GCA_035474355.1 Chitinophagaceae bacterium
GTAAATTCCTGCGGCTTAATCCCCAGGAAAAGGAGCTTGGGATAAAAATAAAAAAAAAAGAGGAGCTTCCTGACTTTAGTGAGGCTTTTAGCTGGTTTAAAAGAGGAAGTGATTTAGATATTGTCCTTTTTGCCGGCGACGAAATCAACGAATTCAGGCAATTGAATAAGAATTTTAAATATGCCCACTCCTTCGACCAGAAAGCATTACTACTTATTAAAGGAAATTTACCCCGTGACGTTTTTGGCAGGGTTTATACAATCAGCGATTTTCCTGATATTCCATTACGAACGATGAAAGTTGTATTTGATGTAACCCATATTCATGCTTTTTATTCGGTGCTTATGTCACGCGGATATTTACCCAGCACATGCACGGAAGCAGAATTTACTGCCAAAACAATTACCCATGAATTGTCACACGCTGTGAATATATGGCATCATGGTGAGCTGGATAATGAACCATCGCCCCAAACATTTTATCAAAATAGTACCCCCGATACTCATATTTTCGACAGGATAGGTAATGAGATCTTTACACGGCCTTATACCTTATATGGAGCAATTGGCAGAAGGGGAAACCAGGAGAGTGGAGATCTTTCCTGCGTCATGACTTACCTTCCTGTTTATATCTGGGCTTTCAGGTTTGGTTCAGATGGATCCTACAATTTTTACCAGGTCCCGTTAATACCATTGGGCAGGAAACTGTGCAGTTCTAAAGTGGGTACCGACTTCAATACTCCTCCCACCAACTATAACGCACGTAATAACTATTTCGGAAATGCTGCTGTAGGCAATTGCTTAAGTCAAATAAAATTGAAAGATTGAAAAAGCGCATACTAATATTTGCCAGCGTGTTCTTATATGTTAACGCCGTTTCTGCACAAATTGAAGGTGATGTGCGGGACTCAAAAGACAAAGGAATTCCAAAAGCCCTGGTGATAGCGATCGATAGTGCTGGGCATACTGTAGATAGTGCCCGAACCGACGACAGGGGATTTTATGTTTTCAACACATTAAAAAAGGGGAGTTACAAGATTGAAGTAAAAGCAATCGGTTTTATTTCCGCAGTTTTCGAAAATATAAAAGTGATCAAAGATGTATCGGTGCCAACTGATGAAACAAAGGACGTAAGCAATGCAACCCGGCTTGATATTAACCTGACCCGGGTAAAATCTCCCAAGTGATCGATCATTGAAATGTTAAATGTTGGATGCTAAATGCTAAATAAAAAAGAACACACTGTATTTTATTTAACATCTAAAATTTAGCATCTAAAATTCACGCCAGTGAAGCCTGCATCGTAATGTTGGTATTCAGCAATTTGCTGATCGGGCAATTGGCTTTTGCATCTGCCGCGCATTCAGCAAATTTTTCCGTGGTGATCCCTGGAACGGTTGCTTTCACATCCAAATGACTTTCTGTAACAGCTCCGCCTTCCAGCGTAACGGTACATTTTGTATCGATATTAGACGGTGTGAAACCAGCCGCCCCTAAAACAAAACTCAGTTTCATCGAAAAGCAACTCGAGTGTGCTGCCGCTATCATTTCTTCCGGGTTGGTATAATTCCCGACTTCAAAACGGCTCTTATAGTCATAAGAAACGTTTTTCAAAACGCCTTTCTCTGTAGAGATGGTTCCAATACCTTCCTTGCCTGTGCCTTTCCAGTTTGCGGATGCTGAACTTTTCATGCTTTTTTATTTTTTAATTATGATTGTCCCTGTTCTTCCAATTCTGCGAGCCTGTTTTCCGGCTCATTGTATTCAATGACGAAGTTATTCATCCCGCTGCCGGTAATGATGGTCAGGAAACGTTGTTGTACCAGTTCCAGCAGGGAAAGAAAGAGGAATATGGCGTGTACGCGGTTTTCACATTGATCAAAGAGGTTTTCAAAAGCAAAGGTCTTTTGTTCCCTGGCCAGAGTCAGCATCTGGTCGCGGCTACCCTCCATGGTATAATTATACTGGACCACGGTATGGACGGGACGGTTGATGCGTTCGGCATAACGGGTCATGGCTTTTTCAAAGGCCCGCATCAAACGGAATAAAGTAATGTTCTGGATCTCCGTTCCCTCTCCCGCTTCTTCCCCGATGCCTGTCAATTCATTTTCTATATTCCCTCTTTTCACCATCAGCATCCGTTGGGCTTCCATTTCGGCCATTTTCGCAGACGCTTCTTTGAACCTTTTATACTCAAGGATCTTATTGATCAGCTCCTGGCGCGGATCGATCTCATTACCCTGGGCGTCGATTTCCTTACGCGGGAGCAACATCCTTGCCTTGATCCGCATCAGGGTGGATATAAACAAAATGAATTCACTGCTGAGTTCAATATTCAGTTCCCCGCTCTGGTGGATATAATCGAGAAAATCATTGATGATCGGGGTGATGGGAATATTATAGATATCCAGCTCATCCCGCTCAATAAAAAACAAGAGAAGGTCGAAAGGCCCTTCGAACTGCGGTAATTTAATCTGGTAGGATCGGTTATTCAATCCCGCAAAATTACAGGAATCAGTACGATTTACGAATTACGATTTACGCTACGTTCTTAAAATCGTAATTCGTAAATCTAAAATCGTAAATCACTTCTTTAGTGAGTCCCGTATCTGTCTCAGCAAAACGATCTCTTCTGGAGGGGCAGCAGGTGCAGCAGGAGCAGCGACTTCTTTTTTCTTCATCGCATTCATGCCTTTGATCAGGATGAACAGGAAGAAAGCGATGAGCAGGAAGTTGATGACCGCCTGGATAAATGCTCCATACTGTATACCTACCCCATTTACATTTACCGTTAAGGAATCAAAATTTTTGCCGATAAAACTTCCGATGATCGGCATCAGGATCTTATCGGTCAACGCGGTAATGATTGCACCGAAAGCTCCTCCGAGGATCACGGCTACGGCCAGGTCCATTACATTGCCCTTGGTGGCAAATTCTTTGAATTCTTTAAGCATACCCATATAGATAATTTTTGATTTACGATTTACGAATGACGGTTATTTAAACAGTTTCTTTTTTGAGACCCGGGTATTTCATATCCAGTCCGTTCAGTACCCGATGCAGATGCCCGGCAATGATATGTTCTTTATACCAGTTCTGGTCGGATGGAACAATGATCCAGGGGATTTTATTGCAATTGGCAAAACAGTCTTCATACATCTGCATATAGATATCCCATAATTTGGCTTCTTCGAAATCCTTTTCGTTGTACTTCCACATCTTGGCAGGATCTTTCATTCTTTCAGTCAGCCTTTGTTGTTGTTCTTCCGGAGAAATATGCAGGTAAAATTTCAGGATCTGTGTATGGTTATGTTCCTGCAACAGCTCTTCAAAATCATTGATGGCTTTCATGCGCTTTTTGGCCGTCTCGTCATCACACCATTTATGTACCCGGGTAACCAGGATATCTTCATAATGCGAGCGGTTAAATATCTGGATCATTCCTTTGGCGGGACTATGTTCATGAATGCGCCATAAAAAATCGTGGGATAATTCTAAAGCTGTCGGCACTTTGTAGGATTGGACGGTCACTCCTTGTGGATTCAGGTTACCCAATACGTTGCGGATCACTCCATCTTTTCCGCTACCATCCATCCCCTGGATAACGACCAATACGGAATGTTTCGATTCAGCGAAGAGGAGGTTTTGTAATTCGTCCAGTTCTTTGAGTATCTTTTTTGTTTTTTCCCGGGTTTCCTGTTTTTCGAAGTTGGCCGGTGCCCGGGTATCCGTTTTACTGAGAGATAGGTTGCTCATGCCGTGGATTTTTAATCGAGGCAATGTGAATATAAATAAATGAACTTGTATTCCGGTGTTTTATGACCTTTGGCCCTGGTTTTTATGAATAACAAATACATTAACTGGGTAATTTTTGTCGTGTTGTGTTTTATTTGGGGAAGTTCATTTATCCTGATGCGCTATAGCGCTGACGAATTATCCGCTCCTGAGATCGCATCCTTGCGCATATTTTCCGCAGGGTTTGTCTTCCTGCCTTTTGCCATTTCCCACATTCGGCATATTCCCCGGAAAAAAATAGGTTTTGTGATACTCACGGGGATATTTGGAAATTTGCTCCCTGCTTTCTTATTTGCCCTGGCTATCACGAAGAATATTGACAGTTCACTGGGTGGCATTCTTAATTCGCTGACCCCGATTTTCGTGGTGCTCATCGCGATCCTGTTTTTCAAAGACAATATCCGCAAGCAGAAGATCATCGGTGTGGGTATAGGGTTTGCAGGTTTGCTGATCACTATGTTCCAGAAGGATATCCATTTTAATAATTCCGGCTATGCACTGCTGATCGTTTTGGCTACCGCCTTTTATGGTATCAATATTAACCTGGTAAGCCATTATCTCAAATCGATTCAACCTTTTCACCTGGCTTCCGTATCGCTTGCTTTTTTGACGATCCCAACCGCGCTCGTATTATGGCGGGAAGGTTTTTTTGAACTGGATCTCTCCCAGGCGCATGTATATAAACCCGTCATTGCCTCTGTTATGCTGGGCATCATGGGTACCGCCGTGGCTACCGCCTTGTTTTATGTATTGGTATTAAGAGCAGGAGCGCTATTCGCTTCTTTGGTTACCTACGGTATTCCCTTTGTTGCACTTTTCTGGGGATTCATCTATAAGGAAAAGATCACTTTTCTGGCAGTCGTTGGCTTGCTGATCATTCTTTTCGGAGTATATCTTGCCAATCGAGAAGAAAAAAACTAAACTGCCATGATCTCTTTTTCCTTTGATGCAAGATGCTTATCGATAGCAGAAATATGTTTATCCGTTACCTGCTGCACTTCCGCTTCTGCATCTTTGGCCGCATCTTCACTAAGACCTGTTTTCTGGAGTCGTTTAATATGTTCAATGGCATCGCGGCGAATATTTCTCACCGCAACTTTAGAATGTTCCCCCTCCTGCTGGCATTTTTTCACCAGTTCTTTTCTCCTTTCTTCCGTGAGCGGGGGCATGAATAAACGTATCATCACCCCATCACCCTGGGGGTTGATGCCGATATTGGCTGCAATGATGGCTTTTTCAATGGGCTGCAGCATATTTTTTTCCCAGGGTTGAATGCTCAATGTTCTTGCATCGACTACACTGACGTTCGCTACCTGGTTGATCGGCATGGGTGATCCATAATAATCCACCACGATACCATCCAGTATTTGGGGATTGGCTTTGCCGGCCCTGATCTTTACCAATTCAGTTTCCAGGTGACCGATCGCTTTTTTCATATGATCATCGGCCGTTGCTTTAATGGATGCAATATCATCTGACATATAGAAGTAATTGGGATTGCAAAACTATGGAAAAGCTTTGACCTTCGACAAGCCCAGGTGCCGAAGCTACTACTGTTGCTCCGCTGTAGCAGATTCTTTGGTAAGTGTGACCACTTTGGACGTGGTTTTTAATTCGGTAGTCCCGTTCAGGCGTTTGGCAATGACCATCGTCCTTTTTTGGCGGCCGTTGTATAAGAGGCTGAGGCCAATGGTGGAAATGCCCAGCATGACCAACAGCAACCAACTGGACCCGAGAGAACGGCAGAGCCAGGCAAGAACAATGAAGCCGATATTAATAGCGACACATGTCATTGTTACTGCGGCATGACTAAGCCCCCTGTCGAGTAATAAATGATGCACGTGATTACGGTCGGGTGTAAAGGGGGATTTACCATTGATGATACGGATACTAAATACACGGAGTGTATCCAGCAAGGGCACGATCAGTATAGCAAATCCAATCGCTACAGCCGATTGAATAGGTATGGTAACAGAAACAGAGTCTGCTACATTAATGAACTTAATGACCAGTATTGAATTCACGAGCCCGATCATGAGGGAGCCTGAATCTCCCATGAAAATCCTTGCCGGCTGGTGATTGAAGATCAGGAAAGCTACCAGGCTGCCCGCAACTGAAAAAGCCAGTAAGGAATAAGCCTGCTGCCCGATCACAAAGAAATAAGATCCGAATATCAGCATGGTGAGGATGCCAAGACTTGAAGCAAGTCCGTCCACCCCATCAATAAGATTAAATGAATTAATGACAACGATGATGGTCAGGTATGACAATGCGAGTCCGAATGCTTCAGGAACTTCCTGGAGGCCAATTAGTCCATGCATACTGTCGAGCCGGATACCACCTAAATGGATCAGGATGGAAGCTGCGATCACCTGCCCGATAAATTTTTTGCTGGCCGAAAGGACCATCAGGTCATCTTTAAGTCCCAGGAAGAAAATAACAAGGGCGGCGGCAAAAAAGTACTGGAATTCAGGGTTGATCTGACCCTGTATCGATAATAAGGAAGCGAGAAGAAATCCTCCAAAAATGGCCACCCCACCCAAAGAAGCTACCGGGCGGGTGTGTATCTTTCTTTCATCGGGGATGTCATACAGCTTTTTCTGCTCTGCTATCTGTAGTACAACAGGAATAGCCAGGAAAGTGATGATAAAGGAAACCGAAGCAGTCAATAAAACGTCAAACATGAGCAGTGTTTACGATACAAAAATAGGTTTTAACCAATTAGTTTCTCCCTGGTCCTGGCTTTTTTTCTTTATACCTGATCTTAATTTCTGTACCTCACAGGATTTTAGAATTTGTTGATGAAATGTCTTGTCCGGATGGATTTTGTAACTTAAAAGATTGCAATTTTGCAGTGCTAATCAGAGGTTTGAACAAGCAAGATACGAAAAGTTTAAAAAGCACCTAATTTTTATGGCTGATTTGAAGTCAATGGCAACGCAAATACGAAGGGATATCGTACGAATGGTTCATGGCGCAAATAGCGGGCACCCGGGGGCCGAGCAGTCCGATGCCGG
>DATINK010000380.1:0-8080 GCA_035474355.1 Chitinophagaceae bacterium
GCAAATGAGTATTATTTCCTTTCAAAAGAAATTTTCAGTTTGATCAGGGATTCAACGATGTATTTTAATGAGATCTCCAATATCGGTAACATTTATGAGCTGACACAAATGGCCGATTCTGCTTTGTTTTACCAGCAAATAGTGTATGGCGTATTTGAAAGAAATCCTGATCGGGCTTTTGTCACCATTGGAGAGATGTTTTTCCGGTTAGGGAATGCCTGGAAACTAAAAGGCGATAAAGAAAAGGCATTGGCATTTTACAAAAGAGGAATTGCAGAGTCGGTTTTTGATAACGATATCAGGAACCTCTCGATGAATAATTTATTCCTGTCAAGGCTTTATGATGTGTTGAATATGCCTGATTCAGCGCTGAAATACGGTCGCCAGGCATTGCTATCCAGCCAGTCTGCTTCATTTAAAAAAGGGCTGTATGAAGCTTCTGTATTGGTCAGCGAAATTTTCAGGGGAAAAAGGCAGTTCGACAGCGCTTATGTGTATTTAAATAAGTCAAATATATATAAAGACAGCCTGCTCGGAACAGGCAGGTTACGGGAATTACAGCATATTGTCCTGGATGAACAGCAACGCCAGCGGGAAGCAGAAGAAAAAAGAGTAGCAACAGCTAACAAACAAAAACAATTGGCATTACTGGCAGGTTTGAGCGTCTTCCTGGTCATCGTATTTATTTTATACCGTAACAACAAACAGAAACAAAAGACAAATAAAGTGCTGGAAAAAACCCTTACCGACCTTCGTTCTACTCAATCACAACTTGTACAATCTGAAAAGATGGCGAGCCTTGGTGAATTGACAGCAGGTATTGCCCATGAAATTCAAAACCCGTTGAATTTCGTCAATAATTTTTCGGAAGTCAATAAGGAACTCATTGTGGAAATGAAACAGGAAATGGATATCGGGAATATGGTGCAGGCAAAAAAAGTGGCCGGCGATGTAGAAGACAATGAGGAGAAGATCAATTTTCACGGGAAGAGGGCAGATGCCATCGTCAAAAGCATGTTGCAACATAGTCGCTCAGGCAATGTGCAAAAAGAGCTTACAGATATTAACGCATTGGCTGATGAGTATCTCCGCCTCTCCTATCATGGCCTGAGAGCCAGGGAAAAAACATTTAATGCCCAGATCAAATCGGAATTGGATCCTGCTGCAGGAAAAGTGAATATCATTCCGCAGGAGATCGGAAGAGTGTTATTAAATCTTTTTAATAATGCATTTTATGCTGTATCTGATAAAGCCAAAATGAAAATAGATGGATATGAACCAACCGTTACAGTAAAAACAAAAAAATCCGGGGACAAAGTTTTGATTGCTGTAAAGGATAACGGAAATGGCATACCGGAAAGAATCCGGGAAAAGATCTTCCAGCCCTTCTTTACCACCAAACCTACGGGACAGGGAACAGGTTTAGGGTTGTCATTAAGTTATGATATAGTAAAAACACATGGAGGAGAGATACGCGTGGAAACTAAAGAAGTGGAAGGCACAGAATTTATTATAACCTTACCGGCATTTGCATGAATAAGTTCAAAATGAAATATGGCATGTTGCTGATGGTACAGTTGTTGATCTGCTCAGCAGGTTTTTCCCAACTTAATTTCGGTCTGCTGCAATCCGATAGTTTAAAACATGAGCTTTCAATAGCAAGGGAAGATTCCTCCCGCTCCCTGATCATGGCAAATTTGGCGGAAAGTTATCGCTGGTCGATGCCGGATTCCGCAATGATGTACGGGCAACAGGCTTTGAACCTGGCCCGTCAAATTAATTTTCCTAAAGGCGAGGCCAATGCCCTGATCAGCATTTCGGTGATACAAAGGGAACTGGGGAACCTGCCAAAGGCTTTGGATTATGCATTAAAGGCACTGGCCATCACACATGATCATCATTATGATATTTCCGAAATCAGTTCCCTAGTCAGGGTGGCCAATGTCTATGTAGAATTAAAAAATTATGAACAGGCCCTACCCTATTTTCAATCGGCTGAAAAAAAAGCGACAAGCATTCATAGCCAGCTTTATATGATGATCACTCGCTGGCTTTTAGCAGAGAACTATTCGCAGCTTAATAAGCTGGATTCGGCCCAGTTTTTTGCCCGGGCAGCTGAAGCATTGAGTAATAATATGGGTTCAGGCGTTGCTTTTTCTTATAATATTCTTGGGGATCTCCTGCTCAAATTGAATAAGGATGAAGAAGCCCTGGCGAATTACCGGCTCGGATTAAAAGAAGGCAATTATTACAAGGATTACCGGTCTGTTTCCAACCTGAATATCCGAATGGCCAATTATTATAAGAGAAAAAATCAGTTAGATTCTGCGATCTATTATGGCAAACAGGGGTTGGCGACGGCCCAGGTCCTGGCCTATAAAAACAGGATCATGTCCGCCAGTAACTTATTGGCTGAATTATATGAATCAACGGACCCCAAAGAAGCGCTGAAGTATTATAAAATATCCACGGCTGCCCGTGATAGTTTATTTAGTTTTCAAAAACTACAGGCGGTGGAAAACACGAGAATGGATGAAAAGGAAAAGCTGTATGAAATTAATAAAGCGAAAACGGCCTATCAAAACAAAGTCCGCCTCTGGCTGATGATCGGCGGCCTGGCTGTTTTTTTGAGCATCATCCTGATCCTGTTCAGGAACAATAAGCAAAAACAAAAAGCAAATGCTTTATTACACCGGCAAAAAAAGGAGATCGACCTGCAAAAAGAAAAGCTCCAGGAATCCCTGGATCATCTGAAAACTACTCAGGCGCAACTGATCCAATCAGAAAAAATGGCTTCCCTGGGTGAAATGAGCGCCGGGATAGCACATGAGATCCAAAATCCACTGAATTTCGTGAATAATTTTTCGGAAGTAAATGCAGAGCTCATCGACGAATGGAAAGAAGAAACGGCAAAAGGTAATATGCAATTGGCCAACAAGATCGCGGATGATATCAAAGAGAACCTGAACAAGACCGTTGAACATGGTAAAAGAGCTGACGCGATTGTAAAAGGTATGTTGCAGCATACCCGCAGCGGCAGTAGTGCTAAAGAGCCCACTGACATCAATGCCCTGGCGGATGAATATTTTCGTTTGGCATATCATGGCTTACGCGCCAAGGATCATTCGTTTAACGTAACAATGAAAACAGATTTTGATGCTTCGATCGGGAAGATCAATATTGTTCCGCAGGATATTGGAAGAGTGATATTGAATTTGATCACGAATGCGTTTTATGCTGTTAATGAAAAGTGCCTAACCCCCCAACCCCCTAAAGGGGGCAAGTACGAACCAATCGTAACTGTAGCTACGAAGTCTGTTACCCCCCTTCAGGGGGGCAGGGGGGTGATGATAAGTGTAAAAGACAATGGCAACGGCATTCCGCAAAAGGTATTGGATAAGATATTCCAACCCTTCTTCACCACCAAACCCACCGGGCAGGGAACCGGGTTAGGTTTATCATTGAGTTATGATATTGTAAAAGCGCATGGGGGCGAGTTGAAAGTAGAAACGAAGGAAGGAGAAGGGTCTGAATTCATTATTATTTTATAAACCTGGCATTGCATGAAGGTTGTTTTATTTTTTTTATTGATTCTTACAGGGCTTTCTATGCCTTCCACTAGTCAGCAAACCCCAAGAGATAGTCTTAAACTATTACTCGAAAAAACCAAAAAGGATACCAGCGATGTAAAACAACTTATCCGGATTGCGGATAGTTATTTTTTCACGAAGCCAGATAGCTGCAGGATCATTGGTGAAAGAGCTTTGCAATTTGCAAGAGTTTTGCATTTCCAGCGTGGAGAAGTACAGGCATTGAATATAGTTTCAGAAGCGCTGCGTTTCCTGGGTGATTACCCGGGAGCATTAAAAATGAATTTTGAAGCGCTTGCGTTGAGCCGGAAAATGAAGGACCCAAGTGGTGAAGCTCGCAGCCTGGGATTTATCGGAACTGATTATGTCGAGTTACAGGAATACAGGCAGGCTTTGATTTATATGCTTCCAGCCATCAAACTTGATCAGGAGGTTGCGAACCTGACTTTTGAAACTTTTCATATGTCCAATACTGGAAATGCTTATGATCTCCTGAAAATGCCAGACTCCGCTCTATATTTTCAGAAACTGGCTTATGAAAAATATAGCGGTTTGGAAGGAATCAGGCCATTGAAATCGCTGATCCTGACCCGGCTGGGGAATGCTTATTTGGCAATTGGAAAAAAAGATTCAGCACTTTCCTGTTATCAACTGTCCTTGTTAAATTCAATAAGCGCAAATGACCGTGTGAACAGAAGTAAAACGCAGCATAAGATTGCCGAACTGTTCGAAGGAAAATATCAGTTCGATTCCAGTCTTTTTTATGCGCGCCAGGCATTTGCCAGTGGAACAGCTATCGATCAAAAACGTGAAATGCTGGAAGCAAGTGTATTGCTGGTCAGGCTTTTCAGGGAATTCAGGAATCCTGATAGTGCGCTTCATTACCAGGGTATCGTATTGGTATTAACAGATAGTTTATATGGTCCGCGTAAATTTAAACAACTACAAATGTTGATGCTGAACGAGCAGCAACGGCAGCAAGAAATTGTTCAACGAGAAGAAGCATTCAGGAATAAAATAAAATTCATTGCGTTGTTGGGGATCATTGGGGTAATCCTGTTACTTGCGTTTCTGCTCTTGAGAAATAACCGCCAACAAAAGAAAGCCAATACAAAAATTGAAAAGGCCTATAAGGAGCTGAAATCCACCCAGGCACAATTGATCCAATCGGAAAAAATGGCTTCCCTGGGTGAAATGAGCGCCGGGATTGCACATGAGATCCAAAATCCGCTGAATTTCGTGAATAATTTTTCGGAAGTAAATGCAGAGCTCATCGACGAATGGAAAGAAGAAACGGCAAAAGGCAATATGCAATTGGCAAACAAGATCGCGGATGATATAAAAGAGAACCTGAACAAGACGGTTGAACACGGTAAAAGAGCTGACGCGATCGTAAAGGGGATGTTGCAGCATACCCGCAGCGGCAGTAGTGTTAAAGAGCCCACTGATATCAATGCGCTAGCGGATGAGTATTTCCGGTTAGCCTATCATGGATTACGCGCCAAGGATCATTCGTTTAATGTAACAATGAAAACAGATTTTGATGCTTCGATCGGGAAGATCAATATCGTTCCACAGGATATTGGAAGAGTGATATTGAATTTAATTACGAATGCGTTTTATGCTGTTAATGAAAAGTGCCTACCCCCCCAACCCCCTAAAGGGGGCAAGTACGAACCAATCGTAACTGTAGCTACGAAGTCTGTTACCCCCCTTCAGGGGGGCAGGGGGGTGATGATAAGTGTAAAAGACAATGGCAACGGCATTCCGCAAAAGGTATTA
This sequence comes from Chitinophagaceae bacterium, assembly GCA_035474355.1. Lineage (GTDB taxonomy): Bacteria > Bacteroidota > Bacteroidia > Chitinophagales > Chitinophagaceae > DATINK01. The sequence continues at coordinate 5,373 of DATINK010000380.1, forward strand.
GATAAGATATTTCAACCCTTTTTCACCACCAAACCCACCGGGCAGGGAACAGGATTAGGTTTATCGTTAAGTTATGATATTGTGAAAGCGCATGGCGGGGAATTGAAGGTGGAAACAAAAGAGGGGGAAGGGACAGCATTCATCATTTATTTGAGATATTAGAAGTTGGCAACTATCATTTAATGAGAAGATTGATCCTGATATTACTGTTACTTTGCTGCTCGCCTTTCTTATATGCCCAAAATAGGGCGAAAATCGATAGTGTGCTCCGTTTACTAATCAATGGGAAAGAAGATACAACCCAGGTCAGAAGATATATTTCGCTGTCTGCCAGCTATGTTTCGACAAAGCCTGATTCCTCTTTGTTTTATGCCGATACAGCATTAAAACTTTCTGAAAAATTGAATTATGACTGGGGTCGGGGCTATGCTTACCGGAATTTTTCCAGCGCCTTTAAGGTGATGGGTGATTATCCCCAGGCATTGGCGTTTTTGCAAAAAGCAAAAAAAATATATACAGAATTACACAATGAAAATATTATCAGGTCCCTTCAGTTTGCAGAAGCTACATTAAGCCTGACGCAGGGAGAATACACTGAGGCGTTGAAATTATTTTTACAGATCAGGGCCCGGCAGGTATCAGACCCTTCGGTGAGACCGGGTTCACTTTATCCCTTTCTGGCTGCAACCTACGCCGGGCTTCACCTGCCGGATAGTTGCCTCTACTATGCAAAAATTGGTTACCAGTATGCTTTGCAAAGCGGGGGTGATCCAAGCTGGCAGCTTTCTATATTAGGTGATGCTTATTTACAATCAGGTCAGCCTGATTCAGCGATGTTCTTTTATAAGTTGTCGCATAAAGACGGATCAGAAGCAAGTGACTTCATCAACTCAGCTATTGGAATCGCTAAGGTTTATAAGATCATGGGCCATACTGATTCCAGCATATGGTATGCAAAACTGGCTTTAAAGGAATCACAAGCCAGTTCTTTCAGAGATAAAGCGATCATTGCGTCTGATTTGTTGGGGGAAGTATATGAGAAAACAGATCCTTATGAGTCCATCCGCTATTATAAGCTTGCAACAGCCATTAATGACAGTGTGAACGGTCAACAAAAAATAAGACAGGTTCAAAACCTTAAATACACGGAAGAACTACGTATACGGGAAGTTGAAGAAAAGGAAAGGGAAAGCAAAGCAAAGCTGAGATTTTATTTATTAATAGGCGGCGCGGCTGCTTTGTTGTTAATCACATTAATATTGTTAAGAAATAACAGGCAAAAACAAAAAGCGAAAACAAAAATTGAAAAAGCTTATCGTGAACTCAGGGAGACACAATCCCAACTCATCCAATCAGAAAAAATGGCTTCGTTGGGAGAAATGACTGCAGGTATCGCCCATGAAATCCAGAATCCATTAAATTTTGTAAACAATTTTTCTGAACTCAATGCAGAACTGATTGAAGAATTGAAATCAGAATTGACAACAGGCAATCAGCAATCGGCAATTGATATTGCAGTAAATATAAAGGACAATGAACAAAAAATAATGCTTCATGGAAAAAGGGCAGACGCGATCGTCAAGGGCATGTTGCAGCATACCCGCAGCGGCAGTGGTCAGAAAGAGCCCACCGATATAAATGCCCTGGCAGACGAATATTTTCGTTTGGCATATCATGGCTTACGCGCCAAGGATCATTCGTTTAACGTAACAATGAAAACAGATTTTGATGCTTCGATCGGTAAGATCAATATCGTGCCACAGGATATTGGGAGAGTGATATTGAATTTGATCACGAATGCCTTTTATGCTGTTAATGAAAAGCGCCTAACCCCCCAACCCCCTAAAGGGGGCAAGTACGAACCAATCGTAACTGTAGCTACGAAGTCTGTTACCCCCCTTCAGGGGGGCAGGGGAGTGATGATAATTGTAAAAGATAACGGCCCCGGCATTCCTCAAAAAATATTAGACAAAATCTTTCAGCCCTTCTTCACTACCAAACCCACAGGGCAGGGAACGGGGTTGGGCTTATCATTGAGTTATGATATTGTAAAAGCGCATGGCGGGGAATTGAAAGTGGAGACGAAAGAGGGAGAAGGTTCGCAGTTTATTATTTCGTTACCATAAGCTTAATCTATTTTTGTGGTTATTCGACCAACCATTATATTCCTGTTTTTCTATCAACTCCTGGCTACTGCTCCCGCATTTTCCCAGCAAATAAAATTTAACCGGGTATTTGACGGAGCTGTGAATCACTGGGTAGGTATACCTGATATTGCACAGGATCACCAGGGATATATTTGGTTCAGCACTTACGGTAACGGTATTTACAGGTATGATGGGTTTACCCTCACTGCTTTTACACATGATTCAACCAATACAAATTCTATTTCCAGTAATAGGACGAGCAGCCTGATCATAGATCATACAGGTAATATTTGGGTAGGAACTTTCCGCCATGGACTCAACAAATTTAACCCCGACAACAATACTGTTATTCACTACAGGCACAACCCTAATGATATTTCAAGTCTGGGTTGCGATACAATTTCTGGAATTCTTGAAGATCGTGAGGGCAATATCTGGCTGGCAACCTATATCGGGCTTGACCATCTGGACACAAAGACTGGAAAATTTTATCATTATAGGCATGATGAAAAAGACCCTTCCAGTATCAGTAATGATCATGTATGGCAACTTTACGAAGAC
>DATINK010000381.1:0-4276 GCA_035474355.1 Chitinophagaceae bacterium
CTGAAACAACCTCCAAAATCTTATGAGTTCAGGAGCAAACCTGCCTGGCAGCGACTGATCATCATGCTGGGTGGTATTATCATGAATGTGCTCACGGCTTTTGTGATCTATGCCTTTATATTAATGGTATGGGGTGAAAAGAAGACGCCCATCGCCAGTGTAAAAGATGGGATTTGGGTAACCGATACTTTGATGAACAAGTTTGGATTCCAGAATGGCGATAAGATCATTTCAGTGAACGGTGATTCAATCAAATATTTTGAAGATGTTCAATCCAGGATACTGATCGGCGGGAGAAAAGTGGTATTGGAAAGAAACGGGGAAATCAAAGAGATTTCGCTGCCAATCAACCTGATCAATGATCTCATTACCAGGAAAGATAAAAGAAGGCGCCCTTTCATTATTGAAAGACTTCCTGCTATCGTTGGAAAATACAAGGATAAGGACACTTTTTATGGTAAGCAGGCGGGCTTGCTGGAATTTGACAGGATCATCGCCGTTGAAGGACAGCCTGTGAATTTTTTAGATGAGATCAATGCAGTGGGGGAAAAATATAAAAAAGGAATTGTACATATTGATGTAATAAGAGGAAAGGATACGCTGAATTTAATGAACAAGGTAAATGAAGATGGCAGGCTGGAGATCATGTACCTGAAAGATGAGCAGTATGACAGTCTGGGTGTTTACGATGTAGTACATACAAGATATAATTTCTTTTCTGCCTTCCCGGCCGGGTTCAGGAAAGCAGGAGAAAAGCTGAAAGATTATATAGACCAATTCAAACTGATCCTCAACCCGAAGACTGGCGCTTATAAAGGTGTGGGTGGATTCAAAGCCATGGGTTCGATCTTCCCCACCACCTGGAGCTGGGAAGCGTTTTGGAATATCACGGCTTTCTTATCCATCATCCTTGCTTTTATGAATTTATTACCGATCCCGGCATTGGATGGTGGTCACGTGATGTTTACTTTATATGAAATGATCACGCGGCGCAAGCCCAATGAAAAATTTCTTGAATACGCCCAGATCGTTGGCATGGTTCTTCTATTGGGGTTGATGTTATACGCGAATGGGAATGATTGGTTTGGGTGGGGGAAATGAATGTAAAATGTAGAATGTAAAATATTAAATGTAAAAGTGCAGCGGATTCACAATTGAAAATGGTTTCTTAAGAAGAATATTTGGAAGAGTATTATTGATCGGGGCAGTTAATGATAAACGAAAAAATCGAATAAAGTGAGGTTAGACGAGTAAAGTGAGGTTAGAAATTTGGGAGAAAGCCCAACATTTCTAATTTAACAACAAAAACAAATAAGTTAAGTCTGCCGTACTTTTACATTTAATATTTTACATTCTACAGTTTACATTTCCAAGGGGGCTGTCACGGTATCGACAGCATAGATCTTTGAGAGTATAAGCATGCCCTGCGTTGCGTAATTAGCAGGTAAATCTGAATACGAAAACGATAAATGGCAATACTCAGTATGCCATGGCTGCCTAATCAGTGATTAAGTAGTCATTATGGCCGAAGATGCAGGCAGGCTTGTAGCCCGCTCTTCCGCCCAATCATCAAACAATACAGGCTGCTGTTACAGGTGCTGTGACTGTAACTTAAGACAAACAGCTAAGGGATCTTTCGGTTGCCGGTTTCCAGTTGATCCCCGACACAATAAAACAGGCTAAGCATGTAGAAGGCTTTCCGGGAATATGTTTGGACAGGGGTTCGACTCCCCTCAGCTCCACATTTAATCGACGAATGATTCTTGCATCATTTCGGCTGCGGCTACTACCTGTACTAATCCCGTACTACTACCTGAACTCCTACCGTAAAAAAATGGTCACCTTTCAGATCATTTTATTTAACCACCAAAAACAACCAACATGGCTAGTAGCAATCCACTTTTTCCTGGAGTAGACCATTTTATTTCCCTTGCGCAGGCTAAGGAAATGACTGCCCGTTACAGGGCTGAAAAAGAGAATATACTTGCCCCTCAATACCAGGGACAGGATATTCTTTCCATTTGCGAAACTTTTAACCGGAGTATTTTTGATGTTATTCTTGCGGAAACTGACTGTGTGGGTCTCAGGATTTACTTTGGAATGAAACCCGATCTGAAAGTCAAAACTATCATTGTAGGTGTTAACAGCAAAGGCGAGGATATCCTTCCCTCCGCAACCAATCCAGCATTATTGGAAGGAGAAGACGGTGATGGCGATGGAAATATCGGCCAGGATGGAGTGCCCTGCCCTCCCAGTTGCCCCGTGCCACCACTTTGACCAATTCTCTTTTTAGAATAACTTTATCTGAATGAACTATAACCTGGTGATCATATTCAGTTTAAGTGTTTCTATTGCAGCGATCATAGGCGTTATCAGGTTTAATAAAATCAATTCCACCTATTATCCTTTTCTATTCTTTATATGGATTGGCCTGCTCAATGAAATATTAAGTTTTGCTATTACCCAAAAGGGAGGCTATACAGGCGTAAATAATAACATATATGTGCTGATTGAGTCCCTGCTGATTGCCTGGCAATTCAGGAATTGGGGTTTGTTCCTGGAAAGATCTTCTTTATTTACAGGTATAGTAATATTATTCTTAGTAGCCTGGCCGGTGGAAGCTTTTCTCATCGGAGGAATCACTAAAACCATTTCTTATTTTAGATTGATTTATTCCTTTGTAATCGTCCTGATGAGTATCAGTATCATAAATCAACAACTCATACTTGAACGGAAGAGCATTTTGAAAAACCCCATTTTCCTGATCTGTATGGCATTTATTATATACTTTACCTACAAAGTCATCGTCGGAGCTTTTTGGCTTTATGGGCTAAATATGAGCCAACAATTCATGTTAAACATTTTCACCATTCTTGCATGTATCAACTTATTTGCAAATCTGGTATATGCACTAGCTGTATTATGGATCCCAACCAAACATCGATTTTCACTGCCGTCCTGATTACCTGTGTGATCCTGGCCGTGGTCATTACATACTTTATTGCGTCTATCATTCGCTATCACCGGCGCAATATTCAATTGTATAAAGCAAAAATCCTGGCAGAAGTTACCACATTGGAGAAGGAGCGGGCACGGATTGCCAATGACCTGCATGATGAAGTGGGCCCCATTCTTTCAGCTGCCAAACTGAGAATTAATTCGCTTGATATTGAATCTAAGGAAGATGTTGAAGAGTTGGGTAAAATAAACAAGAACATAGACGATATTATTCAACGGATGCGGACCATTTCAAATGATCTTTTGCCTAATACTTTGCAACGAAAAGGTTTAATCCCCGCCATGAATGAATCTATTGGCAATATGAGTAATCTTAACAGCCTGGAAATAAGGTTTAATTATGAGAATATTCCTGATTTGCCTAAGGAAATATCCGTTAACTTATACAGAATACTGCAGGAAGTTATCCATAATACGATCAAACATGCCCGGGCAACCGAATTGAATATTCAAATGACTAATAAAAAGCACCAGCTTCATATAATAAGTGAGGATAACGGCATCGGTTTCAACTATTCAACAATCATGAAAGACGGTAGGGGCCTTGGACTGCGTAATCTTCTAAACCGCACAGAAATCTTACATGGAGAAATGTTTGTTGAGTCAAAAATAGGGAAGGGGACTCAATACATTTTTGAAATACCAATTCAATGAAATCTCATACTGGCATACCGATCCGGATCATCATTGCTGACGATCATGAAGTCTTCAGGGAAGGCTTTCAGTCGATGCTAAAGAAATATAAAGAGATAGAACTGGTTGGGGAAGCTGAAAATGGAAACGAATTGATCCGGCTTGCGGAATCTCTCCACCCTGATGTAATTGTTACGGACATAAAAATGCCTAAAATGGACGGCATCGAAGCCACCAGGATACTGGCGGAATCCCATCCACACATCCATGTGATCGCTCTATCTATGTTCGATGATGATGACCTGATTATTGATATGCTGGAAGCAGGGGCAAAAGGGTACCTGCTGAAAAACGCTCATAAAGAAGATATTGTAGAAGCCATAAAGACCGTTTATAATGACGAGCCCTACTATTGTAACAACACCACTCATAAGCTGGCTCAACTGATAGCTAAAAGTAAGTTTAACCCCTCACGCAAAAAGATCAGGCCGCAATTCACCCCAAAGGAAATAGAAGTAATAAGATTGATATGCCAGGGATTTTCAAATAAGGAAATGGCCGCTCACCTGAGTCTGAGCATCCGGACAATAGAGGGTCACCGTGAAAAGATACATGAAAAAACAAA
>DATINK010000382.1:0-6212 GCA_035474355.1 Chitinophagaceae bacterium
AGATGGCTTACCCGCAGATACCTGTGAATTGGTAAAAATGTACCTGCTTCCCCAGGCAAGGGGTCATGGTTTGGGAAAAATCCTGATCGAAAAATGCATGTCACAGGCAAAGGAGTTAGGATTCTCGAAGATCTACCTGGAATCCATGCCCGAACTCAAACAAGCGATCAGCCTGTATAAAAAATATGGATGGCAGCCGCTTGACAAATCAATGGGGAATAGTGGGCATACCGGATGTGCTGTGTGGATGATTAAAAGTTTAGTGGATAACTGATAACGGATAGTGAATAGTTCTAAATGATCAGTTATCCACTATCAGTTATCAGTTCCACCTCATGTACCGGGCTAAATAAATAAACTCTCCCCGTTTTCACCTCCTTGCATTGAAATCTTTTCCTTAATTGTTTTCCCCGTTGAAAAATGCGGCCGTCATGGATTTTGAAAAGTGCATCGGCAGGAAGTTCTTCCAGCAAGCGCAGGTCAGATTTTTTCGGGTCGAATTTCCTGAGTTCTCTCAGCAACCCGTCTTCAGCACAGGTGCTGGCGGAAGGATTTTCATAAGAACGGATCAGCTCTTTTTCAATGGGAGGAGGGAATGTTTTGTTTTGCAGAAATTCATTTAATAATGAAGCATAGATCTTTTTCCATTCTTTCCCATGTGCCATCACTTTGTTACCATGTACTTCATAGGTAAGCAGGTGAGCCAACTCATGTACAAGCGTGATCAGGAAAGCATATATATTCAGGTTCCCGTTTACGCTGATGCGATGATTTTCGTGGTGGGTGCGATGCCGGTAATCTCCTAATATGCTTTTTCTTTCGCGGGAAACAGTGAGGTGAACTTTGTATTTCTCTAAAAAAGCGATGACGGGTTCATAGGTGCCCGGTGGAAGATAGTTGCTCAATTGCTGCAGGGGGACTTCCTGTTTAGGCATTCTTTTTCTGTTTCAACATCTTGGTGAGGACGCCTACTTCTACAAAACTGTAGACGAGATAAAGGGCCATACAGGTAAAAAGCGCGGGTTTATTGACATCCTTTTTCATGGTCATGATATAAATAAGCGCGGCTACAATGCAGAAAAAGAATTTAATGATAAAGCTTCCATAGACGGATCTTACAAACGCATGTGGATTGCTGGTGCGGAGCCCGCGCAAAGAGATGAGGTAAGAAAAAAAAGAAGAAATAAATAAGACGAGGTTTCCAATGATGAGCACGTCCTTGTCAACATCCCATTTTTTAAAGAAATGATTGCCCGCCAGGAAAAAAGCATTCAGGATGAGAAATAAAACCAACACGGGTAAGAAAGCTTTTATCTTATTGTTTCCCATCATTCTTTTTTTTGGAAGTCTCTCTTGCCAATTGCCAGAACATTCCCATGAGAACGAGCAAAGGTAATAACCAGATACAAAGCGGGAAGTGAAGACGGAACCATTGATCTGCTTTCAGCCCCAGGAACAGGGATACACCCAGGGCGACCAGCATCTGTGTTCCCATGCTTGCATAACGAAGCAGATCGCGGTTATTACCGGGTGGCGGTTTGTTGTTCATTGTTACTCATCTCAACGATATTGGCACCCATATGACATTGACCGTTGAAAGTGGCGGAGGGCTCCACTTGTAACTTGCCGGCATATAAATGCCCGGTAACGACCGATTCACCCCTTAATTGAAGTATTTCTTTCGCGCGGATATTCCCGGAAACTTTTCCAACGATATCTGCCTGGTTACCGGTGATATCACCTTCCACTACCCCGTTCGCACCTACAACGATCTTGGCGCTGCTTTGGATGTTCCCGATAATGGTGCCATCGATGCGAAGGTCATGATTGCTGCTGATGTCGCCTTTCAATGTCGTACCGGCACTGATGAGTGTTGCGCCGTTGCCGTTTGTTTTTTCCTGTTGCATGTCGGTTTTGTTTTTGGTATTAAACATAGGTCCTAAGATTAATCATTGGTAATGCTGTCAGCCGGCACAGCAATTCGGTTTGTATCAAGGATCGCGGTCGTATTACCGCTCAAAACTTTTTTAATATTGTCAATATACCCGGACTGGTATTTCAAGTGCTTCTCCAGTGAATCCACCCGGTATTTCATTTCCCGGTATTCCCGTCCGACTTTCAGGTCATCATAACCGGGAATATAGTATTTCAAAGGTGTGAAAACGATGAGGGCGACGGTTAGACCCACCAATAATACAAAAATTGTGCTTAAAGCTATATAGACGCTCAATCTTGATAATTTAAACGTCACAACCTCCTCGTAAGTATCGTCGTTCATCACCACCAGCCTGTAACGGTTCCTGAGCCGTTTCAGGGTCGACCCGGCATCCAGTTTTAGCATATTGAGAATTTAGGGAAATAAAGGTAAGTCACGAGCCTCGTTTCTGCCAGTTACCGCTGGTCCAAATCCCGATAAAAAAATAGGGTTATTTTATACTAAAAGATTTGAATTTCAGTTATTAAGCCTATAGATTGCGCCCGAAAATGCGACCCAGCCAATATACTTTAACTGCCGTCCTTTTTCTTTTATTCTGCCACCCCGTCTCTGCACAGCTGGGCGTCTCCCTGGATATAGGAAAACCAAAAGAATACGAGGATCGCGTTTTAAGGTCCGAAAAATCGGATCAGAAGAAGTTTACAGGTACCCGTCGCCTTGTACAAAACACTGTTACTCACTACAATTACTACTTTAACGCCAATAATAAGATCAACGAGGTCATCGAAAGGGCCAAGACCGGTTTCCGGGAGGATTATGAAAAACTCCTGCCTTTTTACAATTACACCCTGGAAGCTACCCAGCGGGACTCCCTGCAACTGGATTCTGTCACTTATAAATCGTCCACCGGGATCGCACTGCACGATCTGAGGAATGACTGGATAGATAATCTCTACCTGCTTTGGGGAGCGGCTTATTACCTGCAAAAAGAATTTGACTCAGCTTACCTGATGTTCCAATTCATCAATTATGCCTTTGCCGAAAAGGAAAAAGACGGTTATTACAGAACGATCGGTAGCGGTCGGGATGGAAATTCGGCTTATAGCATTTCTACAAAGGAAAAGGGGGGATTGGCCCGAAAGATATTTGCCGAACCGCCCAGCCGGAATGATGCCTTTATCTGGCAGATCCGGAATTTCCTGGCCCAGGACCAATATGCACAGGCGGCCAGCCTGATCGTAACCCTGAAAAATGACCCTCTCTTCCCCAAAAGACTGAAGGATGACCTGCACGAAGTACAGGCTTTATGGTTTTATAAAAACAATATGTGGGATAGCGCCGCTGCGCACCTGGAAAAGGCGCTGAATAATGCCACGAATAAACAGGAAGAAGCAAGATGGGAATACCTGATCGCGCAGCTCTATGAATTGTCCGGGAATTTCAAAGAATCGGAAAAATATTATTCGCGTGTGATCAGTCATACCACGGACCTCGTCATGGAGATCTATGCACGCTTGTTTTCTATCCGCGTCAACCGCGATGGAACGGAAAGAAATATTGAAAAGAATATCGCGCAGTTGCTGAAGATGGCCAAACGGGATAAATATGCGGAGTACCAGGATATCATTTATTACATGGCGGCGCAAATGGAACTGGAACGCAATAACCCCGACGCTGCATTGGCACTTTTGACAAAAAGCACAAAATTCCAAAGCAATAATCCAGCCCAGCGAAACAAGGCCTTCCTCCAGCTCGCGGAGATCTCTTATAAGAAAAAGCAATACCGCCAGGCCCGTGATTTTTACGACAGTCTTGACCTGAATGATACCTCTCTTCCGGATATAGAAGGCATTACCAAAAGAAAAGAGGTCCTGGGTAAATTGGCAACACAAATGGAGGTCATTCAGAGGCAGGATAGCCTGATGAAGGTCGCCGGGATGTCTGAAGAAGACCGGAAAGATTTTATTAAAAACCTGGTGAAGGAAATGCGGAAACAACAGGGTTTGGGAGAAGAAAATCCCATCACGGGACCCAACTCTCCTTTTCCACAGAATAATATTCCTGTATTGTTTCCAACCAATGATGCCAAGGGTGAATGGTATTTCTATAATGCCGCTTACAGGACCCGGGGCGCGGGTGAATTCAAATCGAAATGGGGCAACCGGGCCAATGTTGACAATTGGCGCCGTAGTGCAACACAGGTAGGCGGAACTAATAAAACCAACCAGCTACAAGCGAACAACGCGAATAACCAGAACCCTCAAAACACCAATACAGCTCCGACCGAGATCACTTATGACGCTCTTTATAACAACCTGCCATTGGATCCGGCCAAATTGAAAGTGACAACCGATTCTTTACAGAATGCTTTACTGGCATTGGGTAAGATGCTGATCCAGGATATTGAGGATTGTGCTTCGGGAACCGCTGAGCTGGAAAGGCTGTACAACAGTTACCCGGCTTATGAAAAAAATGATGAGGCGCTTTTCAACCTTTATTATTGCTATAACAAGAATGGAGAAACTGCAAAAGCCGCATCCATTAAGAAAACATTGGTTGAGAAATATCCGAATAGTCCTTTTACCAGCATTCTCACAACGGGTAAGAACCCGAACAACCCGGCATCGAATATGGATGCCACGAAAACGTATGAAAAGATCTATGACCTGTTTATAGAAGGAAAATTCGATGAAGCCGTAGCGCAAAAAGAAGCAGCAGATAGACAATACGGAAAAAATTTCTGGACGCCCCAGTTGCTTTATATCGAGTCGGTCTATTATATTAAACAAAGACAGGATGATAAGGCCAAACAAATATTGAATGATATCATCACCCAATTCCCGGGTACTCCATTGGCGAAAAAAGCAGAGAACCTGGTCAGGGTACTGGGCAAAAGAGCCCAGATCGAAGACGAATTGAACCGATTAGTAGTAAACCGGCCGAAAGAAGAAAATGTTCCGGTAAAGACCGAAAACAATCCATTAAAACCTGCTGCTATCGATTCGATGGCGGTCAGGCAGGCGCCGCAGGTCAATAAGCCTATAGTGCCGAAGGACACCGTGGCCGTTGTAAAGCCTATTGTTACGCCATATAGTTTTAAACCCGACGAAGCATATTATGTGGTACTGTTCCTGAATAAAGTAGATGGGGTATTTTCAGGTGAAGCGAAAAATGCATTCTTCCGTTATAACCGCGAAACTTATTATAATAAGATCATGACCGCAGACCTGATCCAGTTAGACGGCGAGAACCGGATGTTATTAATGAGTCCGTTTAAAAATGCACAGGAAGCCGTCGATTATATCACTAGAACAAGACCGGTAACTGCCACAGAGATCATCCCCTGGTTAAAGAACGGGAAATACGGGTTCTCCATCATTTCCGACAAAAACCTTGACCTGCTCAAGGCCAACCCCGATGTCGAAACCTATAAAGCCTTTATCAATCAGTATTTTCCCGGTAAATTCTAGGCCTCCTACATCAACATTAATCTTTCACTTCATATCCCAGAATCGTCCTTATTTCATTTGCAAGAATTACGAGCCCATAAGTATCGGGGACATCAGGTGGATAATATTTCAAAAGCCTGATGGGTGTGTAGAATTTGTCTCCATCACTTGGACCTATATAACCCACCAGCACGATCTTATTCTTCAGGAATTCAGGATCAACATCATTAATATCTATGCCATCAAATACCATGAAACTTTGCAGTAATCGCCGGAACTCTATCGGTATGGACATGTTTTTTTTGATCCGGTGGCTGAATCCCGGCTTCCATAGTTTCACGATCTTTAAAGCAAGGTCTTCATAAATATCATCATCAATTACACGCACCGGCTTCGTTCTGCTAACTAAGTAATGGACCCTTTCGAATTTCATCAGCCCCTGGTCAGTTATGAAAGCCCTGAACTGATCCTGGACTTCAACTGGTTTTCCTAATGAGTCAAGGTTATAGGCCAGGATATCGTTCCTGGTTGTTTCTAATGCGTTTGAAAATACCGAATCCTGAACCGGGCCCTTTGAGCCAAAAAATAATACATCGACTGCTATCAAAACAGGTTGGCTGCTATCAATTGCGAGAAGCAGTTTTCCGATGCCCGCCCTGTCCGTATCACCAATGTTTACGAGTACTATATCCGGATCGACTGTAGTAATAAGTTTAACTGAATGTATTGGCTTAGCAAAAGATATAAAAAGCCTGAATGAAGCATACAAGAGTAGAAAAACTACACCAAACGCAGGGTGAAATCGGACAGAGCTCTGTAAACTTTTG
>DATINK010000383.1:0-2133 GCA_035474355.1 Chitinophagaceae bacterium
CCTCATGCCTATGTGAGCGGATCCTGGTATACTGGCAACCCGCATCAGGCTTCGACCTGGAATTATATTACCGTACATGCGAGAGGAAATATTCAATTTTTGGGAGAAGACAAATTAATTGACCTGTTAAAAAACTTGTCCCTTTATTTTGAAGGCGGAGATAAAAACTCTTCAACCATCTATGATAATCTTCCCAAAGAATATGTGGACAAACTTGTCAAAGCGATCATTGCTTTTGAAATAGAAGTGACCGAACTGGATAATGTTTTTAAACTCAGCCAGAACAGGGATGAGAAGAGTTATGATAATATCATTTCAGCATTGAAAGAACAAGACAGTGATGCAAGGAAAATTGCGATGTGGATGGAACTACGTAAACCAGGAATAAAGTTCAGGGTTGAGAATTGACATACATACCCATATTATGCCCGAGCATATGCCAAACTGGGTGCAAAAGTTTGGGTATGGAGAATTTATTCACCTGGAACATAAGAATTGTGAAGCCTGTATGATGAAGGGCGATAAAGTTTTCAGGGTCGTGGAAGAGAATTGTTATAAAACTGAAGCCCGGTTGAATGAAATGGATGAAACGGAGATTGGCATACAAGTCTTGTCCACAATTCCTGTTCTTTTCAATTATTGGGCAAAGTCTACGGACGCTTATGAAACGTCCAGGTTTTTCAATGATCATATTGCTGAAACGGTTACAAGAAACCCCGATAGATTCATCGGCCTGGGAACTGTCCCCATGCAAAACCCGCATCTTGCTATCAGGGAAATGGAACGTTGCGTAAAGGAATTGAAAATGCCTGGTCTTGAGATCGGGACAAACGTTGATGGTAAGAACCTTTCTGAAAAAGAATTTTTTCCATTTTTCGAAGCTGCAGAAAAACTCGGGTGTGCTTTATTTATTCATCCATGGGAAATGATGGGGGAAGGACAAATGCAACAATACTGGCTTCCCTGGTTGGTAGGAATGCCTGCGGAAACCAGCCGGGCTATTTGTTCTCTCATTTTTGGAGGGGTTTTTGAAAGACTTCCGAAATTAAGAGTGGCATTTGCGCATGGAGGCGGGTCATTCCCATATACACTAGGACGTATATCGCATGGTTTCAATGTCAGACCCGATTTAGTCGCCGTCGATAATAAGATAGATCCTGGATCTTATATCGGCAAATTCTGGGTAGACAGCCTTGTGCATGATAAAAAGGCCATGAATTACCTCTTAAAAGTGATGGGTGAAGACCATATCTGTCTCGGCAGCGATTATCCCTTCCCTCTTGGCGAAAAGGCCCCGGGAAAATTGATCGGTAAAATGAAATTGGATAAAAAGATCAGGAGAAAAATTGAGTTTCAGAATGCAATGGACTGGTTGAATTTAAAGAATAATAATGAATAATCCCGATAGCTATCGGGACGCAACCACGTTCAACCATTTTCCACCACATCCACCACTTTCTCCTTACTCATATTTGCATTCAGCATCGCCACGCTTCTCACAACATGGGCTGCAAATTCACCAAAAGCTTCTTTGGTAATTTTATCATCACTGATCATAAGCGGAACACCCGTATCCCCGCCTTCCCGTATGGATTGCACCAGGGGTATCTGCCCAAGAAAAGGGATCTCATATTCTTCCGCCAGGCGTTTTCCGCCTTCTTTTCCGAATATATAATATTTATGTCCCGGCAATTCTTCCGGAGAGAAATAACTCATGTTTTCTACAAGGCCGATCACCGGAACATTCAACTGCGCCTGCGCAAACATGGCAATGGCTTTTTTGGCGTCAGCTAATGCAACATCCTGTGGCGTGGTAACGACAACAGCCCCGGTTAAAGGAACCGTTTGCATCAAAGTAAGATGAATATCCCCTGTTCCCGGCGGCATATCCACTACCAGGTAATCCAATTCACCCCAATAAACATCGGTTACAAATTGCTTGATGGCACTGCTGGCCATGGGTCCTCGCCAAACCACGGCGCTTTTCTCATCAACCAATAACCCGATGCTGATCAACTTGATCCCATAACGTTCCAGGGGCACGATCATTCCTTTCCCCTCCACTTCCATCATCATGGGTCTTTCTCCTCTTACCCCAAACATGATCGGTACGCTGGGCCCATAAATATCCGC
>DATINK010000384.1:0-3074 GCA_035474355.1 Chitinophagaceae bacterium
TGCGAATATGGCCGACAAGATCTACCTGACACCTACGGGTAATCTTGATTGGGCAGGCTATAATGTTGAATATGCTTTTTTAAAAGGCACACTGGAAAAACTGGACATTGAACCCCAGGTTTTTTATGCCGGCAAATTCAAAAGTGCCACCGAGCCCTTGCGCAGCGACAGGATGACGCCTGAAAATAAATTACAGACAACTGTTTGGATCAATGACCTGTATAATGACCTGTTGATGAAAACAACCGAAACCCGTAAAGTAGATACTGGCACCCTTCATCAATTAGCCAACCTCAACCGGATCCAGACTGCCGGTGATGCGCTAACCAATAAATTAGTCGATGGATTGAAGTATGACGATGAATTCAGGGATGAGATCCGCCAGAAACTGGGAGATGAAAAAGGAGCAACCATAGATTTTGTGACGATAGGTACTTATATGGAAGCCGGCGGATTCGTGAAATCATATGGGCAGAAGATCGCGCTGATCTATGCAGAAGGGGATATAGTAGAAGGCAAGGGTTTCGATGGAATGATCGGCAGTGAAACTTACCGCGCATTGATCAGGAAGGCAAGGACCGATAAAAGTATAAAGGCAATCGTTTTCCGGGTGAACTCCGGAGGCGGGAGTTCATTGGCCAGCGACGAGATCTGGAGGGAACTGTCATTGGCAAAAAAAGAAAAACCTGTTGTGGTGAGTTTTGGCGACGTAGCTGCATCCGGGGGTTACTATATTTCCTGTGCCGCCGATAGCATCTTCTGCCTTCCTTCTACGATCACCGGTTCCATCGGGGTATTTGGGATCGTTCCGAATATGCAGGGATTCTTTAAAAATAAATTGGGGATCACTTTCGATGGTGTGGGGACAGCACCTTATGCGGACGCCGGGGCGCCTTATCGCCCGATGAAAGAAGAAGAAAAAAAAATGATACAGGCCAGCATCGATACTATTTATGATCAGTTCAAGCAAAGGGTTGCGGGCGGAAGGAAAAAAGATATTGCCTATATCGAAAGCATTGCGCAGGGCAGGGTCTGGACGGGTTTCCAGGCAATCAATAACGGACTGGTTGATAAATTCGGCGGGTTACAGGATGCGGTGGAATGCGCGGCCCGTATGGCAAAAATTGAAAATTTCAGCCTGGTTGAATTTCCGGAACCCATCAACATCTTCGACAGGCTGCTGAAAAGAAGCAATCCTTTCATCCAGGAACAATTGAAAAAAGAAATGGGAGAGGAGAATTACCAGGTTTACCAGGAGCTCAAACAAGTGAAAGAAATGACAAACAAAGTGCAGGCAAGACTGCCCTTTCGTTTTTTCATTCACTGATTGTATTATTAGATACATTTGCCCACCATGACCCCCACACCGAAACCTTATAGCCAACGACAGGCACTTTGGGCTATTACACGCGCCAGTTTCAAAGCGATATTCAATCAGCCTACTGCCGTTTTCTTCAGTTTACTTTTCCCGATCATCTTTATCCTGATATTCGGTGCTTTTGGCGGAGGCGGAGCCAGTTACCGGGTAGCTATCGCATCCGGTTCTGATACAGCAAATGAATTCTATTCCCGCCTCAGTAAGAATCCCCTGATCCGTCTTACCAAATATGACGACACGGCGCGAATGAATAAGGACCTGGCCAAGGGAAGGATCACGGCTGTTTTATTGATCCGGGAATCAAAAGATTCTGCCGGTGTATCCAGGTTTTCCATCGGCACACATTCCACATCTGCCAGCGCCAATAGTTTTGGTGGACTGATGCAGATACTGGAATCCATGAAATTAAAATATGAAGTAGAAAAATCCGGCAACAAATCTGAATTTGTGAGTTTAGAAAGACCGGTGATAGAAAGTGTAAAAAAATACAGACAGATCGATTTTGTATTACCGGGACAATTAGGATTCTCAATTCTTTTTTCAACCTTGTTCGGGATCGCTTTCACTTTTTTCAACCTGCGGGAATCGCTGGTATTGAAAAGATTTTATGCTTCACCGATCAACAAGATGAATATTTTGTTAGGTATCGGTATCAGCCGCCTTTTCTTTCAGCTGATCAATGTGATCGTACTTGTTCTTTTTGGACATTTCTTCCTGAATTTTACGCTCCAGCATGGATTCGTCACTTTCCTGGAGATGATCATTATCTCCATCATCATGCTCTTCCTCCTGATGGGCGTAGGCCTGACGGTATCCAGCATCGTTAAAAACGATACATCCATCCCTTTATGGATCAATTTATTCGGGTTCCCGCAGATGATGTTGTCCGGGACCTTTTTCCCGATCGAAGTTTTTCCAGGCTGGCTGCAGTCCGTCTGCCGCATTCTTCCTTTGACCCAATTCAATGACGCCATCCGCAAAATATCATTTGAGGGATCCAGCATTTTTGAATGCTGGAAAGAGATCGGCATATTAGGGATCTGGATCGTCATTATTTATTTCATTACCGCGAGAGTGTTCAGGTGGGAATAGTAGATAATAGATAATAGTTCAAAGTTCCGATCAATGAAGTTCGTTAAACTGGCTCTTATTAGTATCGTTTTACTCGCCATTACTATCACCCTCATATCATTTTTCTTTCCGTCACATATCAGGATCTCAAGAGCTACCAACATGAAAACCATTCCGGATAGCATTTGGTATTATGTCGATGATCCCTCTCGCTGGGACCAATGGAATACTGTGAGGCTGGCATCCACATCAGTTAACTGGAAAGAAAAAAACAGTAATGAACATATCGCCGAATTACAAAACAAGGATCATCGTCCTGTGCTCAGCGGCTGGAAATGCATTTCCATGCCACAGGCGGATTCTATTACCGTGCAATGGTATATTGATTTCAAGCTCCGTTGGTATCCCTGGGAAAAATTCGGGAGTCTTGTGTATGAAAAAGTATATGGGGCACCCATGGAACAGGGGTTGAATAACCTGAAATCTGTTTTAAAACATTAATCTCCCCCCAATTCTTCCCGGGCTTTAGCCCGGAGCAACGAATACTCCTGTTTGATTGTCAGCCTTAATAAGAGGGGACTATGGATCAACAACAGCTCGTACAGGATTGCCTCCGCGATAAACC
>DATINK010000385.1:0-2773 GCA_035474355.1 Chitinophagaceae bacterium
GATTTTATTTCCACGGCCGACCTGAACTCACGATTTATTGAACCCCTCACCACCAAGGGCTGTGAAGTGGTGTTGATCGTGGATGCTTGTCATGCTTCCGGTTTAAATCGCAATCTCAGTGGAGGTGTTGAAGGCGGCAAGATCACCATGATGGCATTAGAGAATATGACCTCACCGGTAAAGATGTATTCCTGTCAGGCCTCCCAATATTCTCTTGAAAGCGAACAATGGGGAGGGGGAAGGGGTTTGTTTTCTTACGTTTTGATGGAGGGTTTATATGGAATGGCCGACGCTGATAATAACAAGGTCGTCAGCCTTCGTGAAATTCAGCGATACCTCGAAGATAATGTTCCCACCCTTGCTTCACCGAACAAGCAGGACCCGATCATTAAGATCGATAACCCGAAAAGAGCCATCTCCAAAGTGAATGATCTTTTGCTCAATGAATACAAAGTGCAGAAAAGTAAGAACCTGCCCTTTATGGCCCGTGCAGATATAAAGGGTGGAATGGATGGACTCATCAGGGCTATGGATACAACCAGGCAACGCTTATACCGTGAATGCGATAGCCTGATCAATGTAAAAGAACTGGAAAAAGCATATGCTGTTTTCAAGGCTTATGCACAACTCGATAGCACAAGCGAGGTTTCATTACAACTCCGCCGTAACCTGAGCGCATCCTTGCAGGAAAAAACAGCGGCCATACTCACACCTATGCTCGAAGACGCCAGCAAGGTCGATGTTACACGCGAAGAAGTAATGCTGGCGATCGATGACCTGGAAAAAGCAACCGAGTTACTCGGGCCCGCCAATTTCTTATATAAAAACCTTGTGGCGAGAAAACTTTTCCTGCAAGCCTTTGTCATAAAAAAATTCAATGTAAAAGGCAACCCGGATGCAGCACTGGCCATGCTGGAGGAATCAGCGAAGCTGGAACCCAATGCCCCCTATACCTATTATTATATGGGCCTTTTTCACCGGGATAAAAATGATAAGGATAAGTCAAAGAAGAATTTCAAACAGTATGTCGACCTGATCCCTTCCAGCGGTTGGGCTTATAATAACCTGGGCTATTCTGATGTAGATGCAGGAAGCTTTGATGAGGCGATCAACAATTACCAGCAGGCGATCAGGATATTTAAAGATTCAACAGGGAAAAAAGGGCGCGGTTATGTTACGTCGATGAACAACCTCGGCATGGTTTATACAAAGCTGGGGCAATACGATAAAGCCGAACCGCTTTTTGTTGATGCGAATAAATTTAAAGTGGATATGGTGACTGTAATGGGTTTCCCCGGATTTCCGGGCATACCCGGCATGCCCGATAGCATGCATGGCGTCAATAATCTTGGCAAACTATATGTGCGAAAAGGGGATTATGATAAAGCAGAGCCTATCCTGGTCACCTCCAGTGAGGAAGCCAAAAAGATCTTCGGTCCTGACCACCCCGCCTATGCCCGTACGATCGTAGATATTGGTGAGTTGAAAGGTAAAACGGGTAATTATGATAAAGCCATAGAATATTTTGACGAAGCATTGACGATCATGGATAAAGTCCTGGGTGCGGACAACCCGCGCAGCGGGGAGATCTATTTCCAAAAAGGGGTCATCTATGTAATGGAAAAAAACAATGCACAGGCCTTAGAAAATTTTGAGAAAGCATTCCAGATGAAATATCACGATCTAAAGAATATAGAGCTCAATAAATCCCTGGATCCGATCCGGACAACTCCAGCGTTTAAAAAACTCCTGAAGAAATATTTCTCTGAAAAAGAACTTGACAGGCATTCCCGTATGTTTTCTGCAGGATGATGCATTTGTCTTGTCGTAACTTTGCATTCTATAATAATATCAATTCTACATGAACAAACGTGAAGTCTATATCATTTCCGCTGTGAGGACACCCATCGGGAGTTTTGGCGGGGCTTTGAAAGATCTTTCCGCTACTCAATTAGGTGCCATTGCGATAAAGGCAGCCATAGAAAAGGCAGGGATTAAACCAGCAGCGGTACAGGATGTTTTGATGGGCTGTGTCTTGCAGGCTAATCTCGGACAAGCCCCGGCCCGGCAAGCCTCAAAATTTGCAGGTCTTCCCAATGAAGTGAATTGTACTACAATCAATAAGGTATGCGCCAGCGGTATGAAAGCCATCTCGCAGGCAGCACAAAGCATTGCATTAGGCGATGCAGATATCGTGGTGGCCGGGGGAATGGAGAGCATGAGCAATGTGCCTTTTTATGCCGACTCCCTTCGCTGGGGTAATAAATATGGTAATGCATCGCTGATCGATGGACTGGCGAAAGATGGGTTGACGGATGTATATGATGGCAAGGCCATGGGGAATGCAGCAGAACTTTGTGCATCCACCTGTGGCATCAGCCGCGAGGACCAGGATAAATTTGCTGTTGAGAGTTATCAGCGCAGCCAGGCTGCCTGGGGATCCGGAAAATTTGCAAATGAAGTGATACCCGTTGAGATCCCTTCCAAAAAAGGCGAACCGGTGAAAATTGCAAAAGACGAAGAACCTTTCAATGTAAAATTTGATAAGATCCCAACACTTAAACCTGCTTTTCAAAAAGAGGGCACGGTTACGGCTGCCAATGCTTCAACAATGAATGATGGGGCAGCTGCACTGGTATTGATGAGCGGAGAAAAAATGAAAGAGCTGGGGCTTACACCCATTGCAAAGATCTTATCTTATGCCGATGCCGAGCAGGCACCGGAATGGTTTACTACCACACCATCTGTCGCTGTTCCAAAAGCTGTCGCTAAA
>DATINK010000386.1:0-8093 GCA_035474355.1 Chitinophagaceae bacterium
TCCCTCGTTTTTATTATTAGTTAATATCCTAAAGCAGAACGGGATGACATTTACGCTACGCGGTTTTCTTCAGCCTCCCCATCCAAACCTTTTTCCCCTGTAATCTTTTTATACCAAACATGATCCCTACAAAGATGAAGAAAGCCGGGCCGAGGAATCCAAGCAGGGCAATGAATTTTGTGCCATAGAATTTTTCCATCGGGCGTTTCAATCTTTCGGCGATCAGGTACATACTGGGTACCATCACTAATGTCAGGAAGAAAGCGAACATCAATCCGAATATGATCGTCCAGCTCAGGGGACCCCAGAACACAACACTATCGCCACCAAAAAAGATATTCGGACGAAGATGCTGGAAGAGACCGACGAAATCAATATTTAAGCCCACGGCAAGCGGAAGTAATCCAAGCATGGTGGCCAATGCTGTCAGCAATACAGGAATGATCCTGATCTTTCCCGCCTGGATAGCTGCTTCCCTGGGCCGCATACCCCGTGCGCGCAACTCATCAGTAAATTCAATGATCAGGATCCCGTTCTTAATAACAATACCGGCCAACCCAACAATTCCCACCAGCACCATGATCGTAGCCATTGTCATACCTGTAATGGCATAACCGAGCAATACCCCGATGACAGAGAAGAAGATCTCTGTGATCACAATAAAGGGTTTGCTCATGGAATTGAACTGTAATACAAGGATCAAAAAGATAAGCCCGATAGCGATCCCAAATGCAAGCCCGAGAAATTTCTGTGTATCTTTTTCCTGTTCACTCTGGCCACTCAGTTTGATGGTAACGTCTGCCGGGATCTTTACTTTGTTTTTGAATTCGTCGATCTTTATTTGCAGATCCGCGTTAACTTTTGTCACCATCGTCGGATCAGGCACGTTGCTTTGCAACTGGATCGTTCTTTTTACGTTCTTTCTTTTAACCCCACCGGTCGTATTTGTATAATCTACTTTGGCTACGGCGCTGAGTGGAATGGATTTTACCTGCATCGTGTTCATATCCATGAAGGTGATGCGCATATTCATCAGGTCGGTGATATTATTGCGGACAAGGTCTGTGTACCGTAACTGGATCTTATACTCATCCTCCCCTTCTTTGATCTTGCTAACTTCTTTTCCAAAAACAGCCGTACGTACTTCCATTCCGATCTGGCCCGTACTTAATCCTTCAAACATGGCTCTTTCCCTGTCTACGTTGATCGTTATCTCAGGATTATTGAGGTCGACATCTGCCTGCAGGTTATCGATGCCTTTCACGCGGTTTGTATCAAGATAATTAAATAGTTGTGTGGCAATGGCAGCAATGCTTTCAAAATTATCTCCTGATATTTCAATGTTTACAGGTGGTTCAGTTGGCGGGCCGGCGTCTTCCTGTGCCACTTCCACACTCGCGCCCGGGACACCTTTTACCGTTTCCCGGATCTGTTCCATATAAGGGCCGGTCCTCTTTCCGTTTCTTTTGTCAAATTCAACGAATGAAACCTGTATCCGTCCCAGGTTAGACTGAACACTCCGGTTATTATCCCTGGGATTATTGGCACTAACGGCAACATTGGTGATAATGCTTTCAACAATACTGCCTTCCGCACCTGGCTTTTCTTTCTCGAGTACTTTTTCAACTCTTTTTTCCAGTGCCCGCGTAATGCTGTCGGTATAGCTAACCGAAGTACCTACAGGTAATTTTATATATACATATACAAAATGCGGATCCCCGCTGGGAAAGAAGGTGGATTTTGTTCTCCCGGATTTAATACTCATCATGAGTGCCATGAGGGAAAACATAAAAATTCCAAACAGGGACATAAATGCAAAGACGGGTCGTTTTCCTTTCAGCACCCATCGCAGTAGTTTTTCATACCTGTTCATCAGGCGCGGCAACACTTTTTTCTGGAAAGAATGGATCAGATCATTCAGTACATAAGCATTAAAGACCATCAGGACACCCATCAGCAATAAGAAATTGGCCAGGCCATGCATGCCGCCTGCATGCATCGCAACACCCCCGATCATAAAAATCAGGAACCACCTGCTTTTGAACACGGAAGATTTCGGCTTAGTGTATTCTTTTCCTTCGGGTTTCATGAAACTCACCGCAAATACGGGGTTGAAGAAAAAGGCTACGATCAATGATGCTGCCAGGGTAAGTATCAATATGGTGGGTAAGTAGATCATGAACTTCCCGATCAACCCCTTCCAGAACAGCAGGGGGAAGAAGGGTGCCAGGGTGGTGGCGGTTCCCGCTAAAACGGGTATGAATATTTCGCCGGCTGCTTCCTTGGCACTCCGGATGATGGGGACCCTGCCGTTATTATATATCCGGTGCGTATTTTCAATAACAACAATGGCATCGTCCACGATGATCCCCAAACCGAAAAGCAATGCGAACAGTACGATGAAATTCAATGTGACCGTTGTGCCAATGATCCAGCTGGCAATAGGCAGGAACATAAACGCCACAAAGACGCTTAAGGGTACACTAAGGGCCACGAAGAATGCATTGGTAACGCCCATGAAGAACATCAGGATCAACAACACAAGGATGAAACCGATGATAATGGTATTGATGAGTTCGTTGAAAGATGTTTTCGTTTGTTTGCTCTGGTCACCTGTGAAAACGATCTTCAGGTCTTTCGGCAATTCGTCCTTTGTTCGCATATCCGCCACGATGGCCTTTACTTTATCGGCACAATTGATCAGGTTCTCACCGGCACGCTTTACGATATTCAGTGTAACCACATTTTTTCCATCCAGGCGGGCATAACTATCCGTTTCCCTGACGGTGTCTTTGAGTTGAGCAATATCCCTGAGATAAACGGTTCCTCCCTGTGCACTGCTTCGCACGACAATGGATTGCAGATCGGTTGCGCCGGTAAACTGTCCTTTTACACGGAGTGTCCTCTTCATATTCCCTACATCGATCAATCCACCGGTAATATCATGGTTCTCGCGACTGATCGCTGATTCAATATCCGAGAAGCTCACGCGGGCCATCGTCATTTTATAAGGATCTACATTTACCTGGATCTCCCGTTCCGGCGCTCCTACGATCTCCGCCCTGTTGATCTCATTTAATTCTTCAAACCTGTCCTGCATTTTATCTGCGTACTGCTTTAGCTTGAGTCCGTCATAATCACCGCTGATATTGACAAACATGATCGGCATTTCACTGAATGCAAATTCCTGCACATCGGGCTGCGAGGTCAGGTCATTGGGCAGGTCTGTTTTGGCTTTATCGATCGCATCTTTTACTTTTTGTTTCGCCATCTCCGTCTTTACATCCGTATCAAATTCGACGATGATCAGGCTATAGTCTGTCTGTGAAGTACTTTGGATCTTGTTCACCTTTGCACCCGAGATCCCTTTCAATTGTTTCTCAATGGGTCTCGTTACAAGGTTTTCAATGTCTTTAGGTGAGTTCCCTACATAAATGGTGGTAACGGAAATGGTGGGTACCACAATATCCGGGTACTGTTCTTTGGGCATTGCGTTAAACTTCAGAAACCCATATAAAGAAACAAGGACAGCAATAATGTATACAGCAGTACGGTTATCGATCGCCCAGCTGCTGAGCCCGAATTTCTTTACCTTATTTTTTTTATCCCCCAAAATTTTCATCTGCATTAGTTTTTAGCCTACCCCCATCCCCCTAAAGGGGCTTACGGGTAAATAACTTTTATCTATTATCTATTTTCCAGTAGTAACCGATTGCCCGTCATAAACAAGCTGGTACCCTTCCGTAATGATGACATCTCCTCCACTAAGCCCGTTTTTGATCTCAATAGAACCATTATATATTTCACCCACATCTACCGGCTTTTTCCTTGCCACTTCCTTATCTCCTTCTTTTTTCACTACATATACATATTTCCCTTTTTCATCAGTTTGTACCACGTTCACAGGAACAGCCACGGCTCCCTTTGCCTGGTAATCCAGGATCTTCATGATCGCAGTCTGGTTGGGTTTCAACATAGGATCTGCCGGTAAGCGGGCTTCCGCAGTAAAAGAACGATTGGTCGGATGGATCGTAGCCCCGATCATACTGATTGTAGAATTGTAAGCTGGTTTGCCTGTATCTGGTACCACAACTTCCACTTTATCTCCTTTCTTCACTTTGGTGATATAGTTTTCAGGAACCTCGGTGGTGATCTTGAGATTGGCTGAATTGACGATCTCAATTTGCGGCATACCCGGAGAGCCGCCGGTAAAGATTTCTCCTGCCCTGACATTTACCTGGTTCGCAACACCGGAAATGGGAGCATATACAAAGGAGGTTTTCCAGTTTTCAGTCATGGTAGCGATCTGTTTATTGATCGCATCTACATTATTCCTGGCACTGATCAGTTGAACTTCCGTCCCAATTCCCTGGTCCCAGAGATTTTTTTGCCGGTTATAAATATTTTCAGCGTAAGCCAATTGAACTTTCAGTCCATCGACCTGCTGTAACATGACCGCATCATCCAGTTTCGCAAGCAATTGCCCCTTGGATACGCGGTCTCCTTTTTTTACATACAGGGTCCTTACCTGGGAGGGCATACCCCGGGGTGTTACATAAACAATATCCGTGGCATCGACTTTTCCCTGTAATTCGATAAAATGCGTGAAGTCCCGGAGCCTTAATGTATCTACCGCCACGAGCTTACGGGTTTGCGCTGCGCTTTGCGGATCAGCTTTTGCAATTTTCTCCTCCAGTTTGTGTATTTCTGCGTCGAGGGAAGCTTTCTCTTTTATTTTTTTCTCCAGCTCTACTTTCAGGTCACCCGCTTCTCCCTTTTTTTCTTTAGCGCTTTTACCACAACCACTCACGACCAGCAAAGTAAGCAGGAATACAGGAAGTAGTTTTGTTGTTGATATAGTCATCATTTATAATTTTTAATCTTTAATCTTTAATTTATAATTTCCCTAAGGCTTTCTTATACCCGATTCTTGCAATGATGGCATCGTACAATGCCTTGAAATAGTTGGATTGTGCCATCTGCAGGTCCGTATCGGATTGCAGGATCGAAAAACTGGAGCCCAGCCCCGCTTCATATTTTTTCTTTTCCGTGTTATAGACTTTCTCCGCCAGCTTCATATTGTCTTCCTGTACATCCATATTTAATATGGCGTTGGTCATATTATTTTTTGCCAGTGTCCGTTCCAGGTCAATGCCCCTCTTGGCCTGTTCAAGGGTGTTCTCTACTTTTTCCAGGACGAATTTCGACTGCTGTATCTTATATTTTTTCTGGTACCCGTCAAAAATGGGAATGTTGACATTCAGACCGAGCTGGCTGGTACTATACCAGAACCAGGGCTTAGTGTTCGCGTCCGCGGCAGCGGAATTACGCTGACCCACTTTCTGGAAAGCATAGAAAGCCGATACGGTTGGATAATAAGAGAGCTTGTATCTTTTGATATCATAGCCCTGTAATTGTTTTGCTTTGTTCAGGAGTTTGATCTCATTCCGGTCTTCGTATGTGAATCCATCTTCCAGCAATCCTTCCTTCACTTCTGCAGGGTCAAGGTTGTCTTTCAATACCAGGGTATCTGATTGTGAAAGCCCCAATGTCATTTTCAGGACGGCATAACCCGTGGCGATCCCATTTTTTAATTGGTTTTCAATAGCCGTCGTATTATTCAATGAAACGGTGGTTTTATCAATATCCAGTTTTTCAACAAAGCCGTTTTTAAACATGACCTGCATGTCGCCGGATAATTTGAAAAGTCTTTTCTTGCTTTCCTGTACAAATACAAGTTGTTTTTCAGCAATGAGCACCGCGTAATAGTTTTTATATACAGATTCCCTGACTTTATCTTCCGCTACTTTGATCTGCAGGGTGCTGGATTCCAGCAAGGCTTTCCTGGCCTGGAGTCCTACGAATACCTGGGGTTCAAACAACAATTGCTGGACATTGGCTCCCAGGTTCACACTCCAGGGTGCGATAAAAGAAAAGTTGCGGACATTGAACTGGCCGTCAGCAGTAATAGGATTGCCATTGCCATCCCGGACTCCTTCCCTCTTCAAAACATCATAGATAGATATTTCGGTGGCATCAGGAAACTGGATCAAAGGAAGATCCAGGTAATGCGAAACACTCGCTGAGCCATTGACCTGCGGGTAAGCCATCCCGGTAACTTCTTTGTTCTTCGCCTCGGCGATCTTATAATCAAGACGGGCATTTTTCAACTCTGATACATTTTTAAAAGCAATGTCTACTGCCTCTTTTGCTGTGATCACATAGGATTGTTGAGCCAGGGCCGGGTAAGCGGCCAGTAATCCTATGATCATCCCCGTTCTAGGGAACCAATTTCTTTTCATACGTAACAACTTTTTTTTCCTGTTTATATTTCTGGATCAGTTTGTGCCCTTTGATAGTGACCATACCATAAGCAAAATGTTCGATGATGAGCCCGCTTAATTCCGCCAGGTTATAGCGGCCGGGAGGAAATAAAGAAACATTGAATGGGATCATCATGGATTCGAGCCTGAATTTCGACATGACATCTGTATTGACATCCTGCCTGTAGAGTTCTTCCTTTTTACCCCATTCAATATTATCCCGGATGATCCGGGCGAGGAAATGGTCCTTGTGTTCACGAAAACGCTGGTAAGCCGAAAAATGAAATTTAGCGAGGTCATTCAACACCATCGGGTTCATGTTACTGAACTGTTCAATGATGCGATCCATCGTGATAAAGATCTCGTGAACGGCATCACGGGCGTCTTTGCGGCAACCGGTGCAATCGGTTTGCATTATTTTGATATGCGCATCCACCACCACTTCCACCAATTCATCCTTGTCTGCAAAATACTGGTAGAGGGTTTTCTTGGACATCCCCAGGTTATTGGCAATATCATCCATGCTGACAGATCGAATGCCATATTGCATGAAACGTTCATAGGCCAGGGCTTGAATGCGGTCTTTAATATTCATTATTTAAAAATCGGTCGACAAAACTATGGAAACTATTAACGTAACCAAAGTTTCCGGCCGGATTTTTCCCCCTGTTTACCGGCATTTTTGACAAACCCCGGCCATCAATTTTCAATTACCTTTAGACTTCAACGGGCTGGATATGAACCCTTCCACGCAGGTAAAGAGCACAGGCGGGCTGAAAAAAGTCTTTCGTTATTTTATTCAGGGGCTGATCACCCTGTTCCCAATCGTCGTTACAGCCTGGGCCCTGTATTGGCTTTTTGATAAGGTAGACAGCATCCTGCGTCCCTATGTAAATATCCCCGGGCTCGGTTTTATCATTATTATCGCTTTCGTGATCCTTGTAGGATGGATCAGTTCCAATTTCCTCATGGGCAGCTTTCTCAATTTCTTCGACCAATGGATTGAAAAAGCGCCCGGCATAAAGTTCATATACTCCTCAACAAAAGATTTTTTCAAGGCATTTGCAGGGGAAAAAAAGAAATTCAACCAGGCCATCCTGGCCAATGCATTTGCAGCCGATGTCTGGATCGTAGGTTTTCTTACAGATGAAGAAATGCAGAAATTTGACATGGGTGCCAATATGGTTTCGGTCTATGTACCCCAGGCCTACCATTGGGCGGGACAACTTTATATTTTACCCCGTGATAAGGTTCGCAAGATCGAAAAGTTCAGTGCGGGGGATGCTATGAAATATGCCGTCACGGGTGGTGTAGTGGATGTGGATACCCATGAAGTGCCTGTACAGGAACCCGTACAGGTAGCTGAAACAGTAAGTAGTCCTGAAACGATCAGGACGGAGTTAAACACAGCAAAAGAAGATCCGCACGAGAGAATGTTATAGGATATGGGAAAGAAATTAATTATCGTATTCGTTTTATTACTGGCCTCAACACCCTCCTTCTGCTGGGGCTTTTATGCTCATAAAAAGATCAATTATCTCGCGATCTTCCTGTTACCCCCGGAAATGATGGTGCTGTATAAACCCTATGCCGATTTCCTGACTGAACATGCTGTAGACCCTGATAAAAGAAGATATGCGATCAAAGAAGAAGCTGTCCGGCATTTCATAGACCTGGACCGTTGGGAAGACTTTCCTCAGAAACGTTTGCCGGCAAAATACCTGGATGCATTGGTACAATATGGCAATTTGGTTAGCGATCATGCAGGAT
>DATINK010000387.1:0-3138 GCA_035474355.1 Chitinophagaceae bacterium
GTATTCGTATATGAAGATGGTTTTATCCGGCAGTTGAAGCTGCAGGCTATCAAAACCGTGGAATGTCTTGAATTCCTGGAAAAGAACATGGATTCCATCACGCTCGAAACAGTAAAAGAAAAGAAAAAACTGATCGATGAGCTGATCGAGATCAAAAGCGTGCTGATGGATGACCTGCATAACACTTTTATTACGCCCATCGACCGGGAAGACATTTATAATATTTCCATTTCTCTTTTTGAAATGGCCTATTTTTCACTGACTACCCTGGAGGAAATGCTGATGTTTGATGTAAAGGCCGATGAATTTATAAAGGTTATGGTGGAAAAAGTGAAAATGGAGGCTGAAGAAATATATAAGGCGATTGACCGGCTGAAGAAAAACCCAAGGGTTTCTTATGATCATTTATTGAAGATCACAAAAATGGAAACCCGGATCGACAGGATCTACCGGGATGCCGTAAAAATATTACTCCAGGATAAAGACGTGCTGGCAAATGAATTGCAAAGGATACTGCATACCCGTGAAGTATACCGGCATCTCTCGAATATGTCGGATCATGCAAGAATAGCCGCAAATGTATTAGGTATTGCGCTGATCAAACTTTCCTGACGAAAGAACTTGCGGAGAGGGAGGGATTCGAACCCTCGGTACAGTTACCCATACAACGGTTTTCGAGACCGTCCCATTCGACCACTCTGGCACCTCTCCGGGTTACGAATTTAACTCAACCTACTCTGCGTAACTCCGCAACCTCCGCATCTCTGCGCTGTACCTCAGGATATTTCAAACTTTTTTCAACACAGAAGCGAAGAGTAGCAGAAAAACGTAGAGGTATAAGTCATTTGAAATCAATTAATTAGCGATTGAATAAATTCAACACCCATGTTGACATTTTTCGTACCTTTATTAAAACGATTCTCATGAGCGCTATCCGGAAAAAATTCGCCAGCCTTGAATTGAAAGATGAACTCTCCATTGTATACGCTGCCCGGAAAGGCGTGCTGCCACGCATTTTTTATTCGTTTGCAGAAATTATAAAGGTTTCTGAAAAAAACCTGGCTGCATTGCTGCACATGCATCCCCGGACCATCAGTAACTATAAGGAACAACAAAAGCACCTGAATCCGGTGGAAAGCGAGCACCTGCTTAAACTCATCTACCTCTATGCAAATGGTGAAGAGATCTTTGGGAGTATAGATGAATTCAATCAGTGGTTGGAAAAACCACGCTGGAATAATCAGGAAACACCGATGGACTGGCTCAATACTCCTGGTGGGGTCGACCTGGTCTCGGAAGAAGTAAACAGACTCGCTCATGGTTACGTAGCATGATTCCTGATGCTCGTTTACCGAATCACGCATAAAAGTTTCAGTAGTTCCCTGTTTGCTCCGGGAACATCCGGCCGCTGGAACAGTGCCGGCAGGAAAGTGATTTACACGGCCGAATCCATTCCCCTGGCATTTATGGAGAATATGTATCGACGGAGGGGATTGGGATTTAACAATGAATTCCGGATCATGATCATAGATATCCCGGATAAAATGGCCTTTACTGAAATAGATCCTTCCACATTGGCTGTTGGGTGGCGGGATTTCCTTGATTATTCTGTTTGCCAGGCAGTAGGAGATAACTGGTATGATAAGAAACAGACTCCGATCCTGAAAGTGCCTTCGGCATTGATGATCACCAATTTCAATTATGTAATCAATACAACTCACCAGGATTTTAAATTGATAAAACTAGTTGGTAGTTCTGAAATGATTCCGGATGACAGGATTGAAGAATTGTTGAAAAAATATAAAAAATAGTATAAGCCCGGCCACATCTGCACCACTCGGTTTAGATGCAATTCTAAATTAATCAATGAGTTACTGGCGTTCACCGTAGCAAAATTTTACAGGTATTTTCTTCCGACTACTTGTATTTAACAATGCCGCTTTTGTATTTTTATAATCTATATATCCCTGTTGACTCATGCGTTTGCCAGGTAAAATAATGCTCCCGGTTTTAATTTTTTACTTACTGCATAACAGTGCGTGGGCCCAGCATGCTGAAAACCGACCGACAAACTATTGCGCCGTTTCAGCACAGATCAGCCCCTTTAATGATTCTATTGTGCATACAAACACAATCGTAAACTTTACCAATGGAAGTTATAGTAACCCTTTTCTTCCCTACAAGTTTATCATTGATGGCAATGCTTACCAAATGAATACACCGGTGAATTATGTCATTCCCGTAGGACTGACAGAAGTAAAGCTTGTGGTGTATGGCCCTCTTCCCACTTGTAATGACACTGACATTTGTTATTATTTCTATCCCGGCACTTACCCGCCGGATACCACTGATATTAAAGCCTATTACGGAATTCCGAGTGTGAATCAATATGTGACTTGTTTTGCTGCGGCCAGTACAGGAGGATTCCTGATTGGCGGTGACCGGAACAATAATGATTTTCAAAATCTTCCCAGGAGAGGATTTTTGATCAAGACCAAAGAAAATGGTTGTATAGAATGGTCGAGAATGTTTGATTCTCCCTATCTCAGTAATATCGAATCAGTAAACGAAACTGCAGATGGAAATTTCTTAGTGACCGGTCGCTCCGAATTCGATTATCCATTCATGATGAAAATTGATCCGCTGGGCAACCCTGTCTGGTCAAAGAAGATCACCGATGCTTCTGGAACGCGATTCTATCCTTATGGAATAAAAGCCATGGTGGATGGAGGGATTGTTTTAACAGGAAAAATACTTACATCACCTGCCCTGGTTATCATCAGACTTGACAATAATGGGAATATTGTCTGGCAAAAAGCATATGACAAGTCGATCCAGAACGGACAGGGCATCAGGCATATATTACAAAAAGGGAATGATCTATTTATCGGCGGAACCTTATCATACATAGACGGCATAGGGTATTATGGCAGCCTGGTTATGAAACTCAATTACAATACCGGACAAACTTTATGCCTGGACGAAGACGATGCCATGCGCCGGTTCGCGGTCTCCGCCGGAACCTTTTACGACAAGCATGAGGAGCGAGAACGGCTGCGGCAGCAGCAAGTGGAGGACGAGCGCAAGCGCAAGGCCAACCGCAAGGCCGTGATCGCTGCAGCCGCCGTTGCCGTATTA
>DATINK010000388.1:0-4791 GCA_035474355.1 Chitinophagaceae bacterium
CGGGGCGAATTCGATTCCACTGATGTCGATTATGCCGTATTGGTAAGCGACAATGCAGGCGCATTTAATCCCCAGGGCGGCCGTGAACTGGGTGGCAAATTCTTAACCCTGAAAAATGTCAGTACCGCTGTGCTGAGAGGAAATTTTGAATTGTCTGATGCGGATAATGCTAAACTGAACATCGAAATGGGTGAAACGGGCTATGCAATGGGTCGTTATGTTTATGCAGAGAGACGATACCGGGCCGCCATGAACTATTATGAGAAAGGAGGGATGACGGGGGACCCGGTTTACATGAAAGTTTTATCGAATTACGGTTTGTTGTATTCTACCATGGGACGTTTTACGCAGGCTGAAAAATATACCATGCAGGCGCTGGGATTGCGTATATCCCGGTTTGGTGAGAATGATCCCGGTGTGGCCGCTTCTTTTAATAATTCAGCGGTCCTGCATTATAATCTCGGGCAATACAATGAATCCGAAAAAGATTTTCAAAAAGCCTTTGCTGTACTTCAATTCAATAAACTGGAATCCGACCTCTCATCTGCCATTGTGTTGAATAACCGGGCCATATTGTACCAGGCCCTGGGTCGCTATGACCAGGCGGAGAAGGATATGCAAAAAGCGATGGCGATCGGTGAGACACTCAGCCCGACCCGCAAGAGTGGAAACCGTGTGAAATTCTTTTCCAATCTCGCTTTGCTATACCAGCAAATGGGAAAATATCCCGAAGCCGAGAATATTTACCAAAAGATGGATAGCCGAATCCTTGACAGGGCCAAGCCGGAATACGCGAACATGCTCAATAACCTGGCCGTGCTCTACCTGCTGATGAATAAGCCGGATAGTGTTGAACATCTTTTACAAAGATCCGCTGCCATATTCAAGACAACATTGGGTGAAAACAACCCGGCATATGCCAAAGTCATCAGCGATCTTGGGAATTATTACAGGTATAGAGGAAGTTATACCGATGCACAACCCCTGCTTGAACAGGCATTGACCATTCGGGAAGCTGCACTCGGAAAACATCATCCCTTATATGCTCAATCCCAGGAAGACCTGGCGATATTATTCTGGAAAACGAAACAGGTTGACAAAGCCCTTCCTCTTTACCGGGAAGTGATGAGTAATTCGATCGATTTCATCAACCGGTATTTCCCCCCGATGAGCGAAGCTGAGAAAACAAAATATTGGGATTTATTGGCACCCCGCTTCCAGCGTTTTTTCAATTTCGCAGTCGAGACCAGTGCCGGCAATAAAGCCATTTTGAATGAATTGTTCGAGTACCGGATGGCCACCAAAGGATTGCTGCTGCATTCTACGAGAAAGATCCGGGAGGCGATCATGAACAGCGGGAATGAACAACTGATCAATGATTACCTGACCTGGGTGGATCATAAGGAAGAGCTGACCAGGCTCTATGCATTTTCCAAAGAAGACCTGCAGGAACAATCCGTGAACCTGGATTCACTGGAATCGGTAGCCAATGCAATGGAAAAAAAGCTTTCGGAAAATTCAAAGGATTTCTCTTCTTTTTATTTTACCTCCATCACGAATTTCAAATCAGTACGCGACCTCCTGAAATCAAATGAAGCCTTAATTGAATTTATCAGGATCAGGTATTTTGATCAATCATTCAATGATAGTTCCTATTATGCGGCCCTGGTGATTATACCCGGCGCGCCGCAACCCAAACTAGTCCTGTTAAAGGAAGGACCTGCGCTGGAAAGTAAATATTCAAAGACCTATCGTGTCTCGATGAAGAACAAGATCAACGATGATCAATCCTACACCCATTTCTGGCAACCTTTGGAAGCTGAGTTAAAAGGGAAGAAAAAGATCTATGTCTCCCTGGATGGGGTGTATAACCAGATCAACCTGAACACACTTAAAAAAGGCGGGACGGATTACCTGATCAACCAATATGATTTTATATTATTAGGCAATCCCCGCGACCTGGTGATCCAAAAAACCGCGAATACGGCAAACAATACGAGAATGGCGACCCTGTTGGGTGATCCCAATTACGGATCGGATAAAATACCACAACTCCCGGCCACGAAGACAGAAGTTGACAGTATCAACAAGGTTTTGAAATTGTCCGGCTACCAGGTGAATGAATTTATGGAAAACGAAGCCACGGAAACCAACCTGAAACAATCAAAGAGCCTTTCCATTTTACATATCGCCACGCATGGATTTTTCTTTCCCGACGTGGATAAAGCCAGCTGGCCCATCGGCGTGCACAGTGAATATGCAAAGGATAATGTATTGCTTCGGTCGGGCCTGATGCTTTCAGGTGCCAAAGTGCCGGATCAATTGAGTCCAAGCCTGGATAGTTCAAACAATGGGATCATTACATCTTATGAAGCCATGAACCTGGACCTGAAAGGAACAAAGCTGGTCGTACTCAGTGCCTGTGAAACCGGTTTGGGGGAAGTAAGGGCAGGAGAGGGTGTGTATGGATTGCAACGGGCTTTCATGGTAGCGGGCGCCAATGCGCTCATAATGAGTTTATGGAAAGTGGATGATGTGGCTACCCAGCAATTGATGACCGGGTTCTACTATAATTGGGTGAAAACAGGGGATATGCAAAAAGCATTCAAACAGGCCCAATTGCAATTGATGGTTAAATTCAAACATCCTTATTATTGGGGGGCGTTTGTGATCATGGAAGATTAGAATTAGATGATAACTGATAACTGATAGATGATAGTTGATTTGAATCAGCCATCATGCAAACATGGAGAATTTTATTTTATTTCAATTGCCTCTTATATAACTGTACAACATTCTCCAATCCCAGGTAGATCGCATCACAAACTAATGCATGCCCGATACTGACTTCGTTCAGCCAGGGAATATTTTGTTTGAAGAATTTTAGGTTATGCAGGTCAAGATCATGTCCCGCATTAAGGCCAAGTCCTAATTCTTTAGCCCTTTTTGCAGCAGCTACATAGGGTACAATTGCCGATTGCCCGGACCCTGAGCTTGTCGAAGGGCCGATCGCATATTCTTTTGCATAAGCTTCTGTATATAATTCAATCCGGTCTGTTCCGGTTTCGGAAGCACCTTCCACCATTTTAATATCGGGATCCACAAAGATCGAAACCCTGATCCCTGCTTTTTTAAATACGCCAATGATATTCCGCAGGTAATCTTTGTTTTTAATGGTGTCCCATCCATGATCGGAAGTTAATTGTCCCAATGCATCCGGGACCAGGGTTACTTGCTCTGGTTTTGTTTCCAGTACAAGGTCTACGAATTTTTGTTCGGTACAATTTCCTTCAATGTTATATTCAGTAGTGATGATCTTTTTTATTTCCCTGACATCAGCGTAGCGGATATGCCTTTCATCCGGCCGCGGGTGAACAGTAATCCCATCGGCGCCGAAATTTTGTACGTCTTTAGCTGCTTTTACGAGATCGGGATTGTTCCCGCCCCTGGAATTGCGGAGCGTGGCGAATTTGTTGATATTGACGGAGAGCTTAGTCATGGATCAGGGAACAAATTAATGAATATTGGGCTGAGGGGTTAAAACCCCCATAATCATTTTTTGTTTTTTATCCCTGGCCTAAAGGCCGGGGATTATAATCAGTATTTAACAATATTTTTCCAAATACAATTCCATGACGATCGTCTACTGTTTGTATTAATATTAATTTTATCCTTAAACTCTCTCATTTTGAAAAGCATAGTATTCACGCTTGTCTTAGCTACTTTGACCACGACTTTATTGAGAGCACAACCTTCTCCGCCATCGGCGGATGAAATATTAATCGAAGCCTATCAACAAGCCGCCAAAGAAAACAAGGCGGTATTTATCATGTTTCATGCTTCCTGGTGTGTCTGGTGTCACCGGATGGATGACAGCATGAAAGAACCCGCTTTAAAGAAATATTTTGATGATTATTTTGTCATCCGGCACCTGGTCGTTGATGAAACAGATGCTAAAAAGAATGAAGAGAACCCCGGTGCTAATGAATTAAGACTAAAGTATCATGGAGACGGAGCCGGCATTCCCTTCTGGCTCATGTTAGATAAAAATGGAAAGCTACTCGCCGATTCAAAGTTAAGACCGGCCGGCGCAAGCATGGATGAACCCGGGGAAAATGTCGGTTGTCCTGCCGCTGAAGACGAAGTCAATTACTTCATCGGCCTGCTCAAAAAGTTTACAAAGTTGAACGACCTGCAATTGGAGCAGATCCGGAAACGATTCAGGGACAACGATAAGTAGGGGATCCGGGATCAATAATTCTCTTCCAGGAACAAAAGGTCTTCCTGCCGGGGCATTTTGCCCAGCATCATTTCATGCATAGAAACGGCCTTGTTATATATGGAGATAGTATCTGTAACAGATTCTTCCATAGCGGCCGTCTGTACCTCCAGCCTGAGCCTGAAATCCATTCCAATCTCGCTATCACTCTTCAGGAAGTTATTGATATCAGCCAGGCACATTTTGGCGTGATGAAGAAAACGATCATACATAAGCCTTGATTTTATCATATCTACCCTTAGAAAAATCATGCCAGCCCCGGAAATATTTGAATTTCAACATTATCCTGTGGATAACTGATTTGCATTTATACGTATCGTATATTTCAATGATCTGTAAATACATTGATTTTAACAGTCTTTTCCAATACGATTCCCATTTTGGGGCAAACTGTTCCTGTTTAAATAATTATTTTTAATACAAATATCATTGATGAAAATTTTCCTCATTCTGGCATTCCTTCCTTTTTGCAGCAGGGCACAGGATTGTAAAGTGGAAAAGGATACCGACCC
>DATINK010000389.1:0-11917 GCA_035474355.1 Chitinophagaceae bacterium
TTCATGGAAGGAACGATTTCAATTTTATCATTAGCAATCAAATTTTGAGCATCTGCTATCCTGTAACTCCGTGGTAGAATTGAATGGGCAGAATAATCCTGTTTGCCAGCCCTGCGTGTTTTGAAGAACTCAATTTTCAAAAAAGGAAAAACAGCGTTGAAATCTTTCTGCACATCATCGATGAGACGGTTAGGATATATATGTAGTAACATTTATCAGTTTTTTTAAATTGTTGAGCTCAAAGTATGCCTACTCGCTTCCATTACATGGGCTTTAACCTTTTCGGAGCCTGCATGGAAAGGACATTATTTTTCTGCATATCCTTTACGATCATTTGCCCGTATTCATGGCCTAATGATGCAGTGGATGCGGGGTTAAAAGACTGGCTCTGGGCGGAATAAAGAATTTCTGTCTGGGCTGCAGTAAGATCATAGAAATTACTTTCCCAGAAATATTTTGTATCCGTAGTATAGTACCCGCTGTTGTTGATCCGATTACGGGTAGCATTAAAATACTCCCAGAAATTCCTGTTATAATAACTATAAGAAGAATAGTCGATCCTGCCGGGCGTATAATATTTCTCTTTTTTCTTATCAAGTAACACTACAGTAAGAACAGCATCGATCCCGCTGCCTGTTAACCTGGCAAGTGCTTCTTTTTCACTCATCCCGTCAAATTTGCGGGGCTCAAACTCTTCACAGGAACAAACGGCATCATACCCCAGCATCTTCAGGTCCCCGACAATATGTTCTTCCATTTTTTCCCTTACACTCCGGTCATTTCCACCGATCAATCCCAATACGAGTATCTTTTTGTATTCACGCGGCTGCTTATCAGGCGCTTTCCAGGAACTGGTAATAAAAGAGCTGGTTTCACAACCGGGAGCCAGTATTATTACAAGCAGGCCGGCAAATAAGATTCTTTTCATGATAAATGTTTTAGAATGCAATAATAAGTTTACAGTTGTGTGTTGATAATGACAATTGTCAGGGAAGAGGATAATAGTTATCACCCCACCATATCCCATATTATGACAGACAATAAGACAATATTGATAAGTGTACCCCACCTGGCTTCTTTCCAGTCGGTGATGATCAGCACCTGGGAAAGAACAATGGCTGAAATACCGCAATAATGCCACCAGTCAAGCTCAAGAAGATAACCAACGCCTGCTGCCAGGAACAAAAGACAAACAGCCAGCCAGAGGATACCCATTTTTCTGGGTATTGGTTGGTGGATTATCCTCGTTCCGGCGGTGCTGAAGGAGCGGCTATACCCCATAAGGTGTACCCCAGCGTGGAGAGTGGCGAGTGTCAGAATAATGAAACTTAGCATAGTGATTGATTTAAATGTTAATTGATAAAATGTAAAGCGGGTCTTTCTTTTCCATCTCTTTCTTTGCTAAAAGTAATTGTGTGTTCACCCGCCGGGAATGATCGACGTTAAGCATGACTATGATTATCATCATTCAGTGGGCGAGACCATATATATACGTATTGACCAACTGACTATAGTTAACATAGTTGATGAGGAAGGTCATTCTAGATCAGTTTGCTATAATATAAAATTGTATTCTAAAATTTTATACCAAATGCAACAATCATCAACTCCCATTAAGAGAAGCCCTCAATTAACGGCGCTGAGTAAAGAACATCACGATGGATTGTTGTTTGTACGA
Organism: Chitinophagaceae bacterium; assembly: GCA_035474355.1. GTDB lineage: Bacteria > Bacteroidota > Bacteroidia > Chitinophagales > Chitinophagaceae > DATINK01. The sequence continues at coordinate 1,679 of DATINK010000389.1, forward strand.
AGGCTCAGGCAGGGATTAATAAATGCTATTAGTCCCGATAGGCTTTTGAGCTACACATTGTGGTATTGGCAGCATCATATCAAACCTCATTTTTTCCAGGAAGAAAAGATATTGCTACCCTATATGCCCGATCATCCTTTAGGTCAGCAATTAAAAGACGAACATGAATACATAAGGGAATTGATTCTTTCACTCGATAAAGAAGCGGATAATCAGGATTTTACCAGCCTTTGTGATCTGATTGAGCGGCATATACGTTTTGAGGAACGCCAGGTATTTGTTTATCTCGAAGCTAAATTATCAACAGAAGAATTGAACAAAGTCCAGCAAACGTTGACGGAGCATCCGGTCTCCGGTGAGGTATGGGAAGATGAATTTTGGAATGCCAATAAATTTTAAAAACGCAGGGAAGTGAGCATCCTGATCTATTTTTTTGTTTTTATGGCCGCACTCCTGGTGGATGTTGTTCCTCTGGTAGGTCCTCCCGCATGGACAGTGATGGTCTTTTTTCAGATAAAATTTGATCTGGATATATGGGCGGTATTGTTGATAGGGGTAACCGGATCTGCGATTGGAAGATATATATACAGCGTTTATGTGCCATTGTTTTCAGATAGATTTATTAAACCTGCAAAAAATGCCGACTTGAAATTTATAGGCGGAAAATTTGCCAATTTCGGTTGGAAAGTGCAGCTTTTTGTACTCCTGTATACTTTGATGCCGCTTCCATCAACGCCGCTCTTTACAGCGGCAGGTATAGCGAGAATAAAAACCTTTAAGATCCTGCCTGCTTTTTTTGCTGGAAAATTCATCAGTGATGCTGTGATGGTGATTGCCGGAAATTATGTCGCCATGAATGCAACCAGGCTCGATCAACACATGATGTCATGGAAAAGTTTAACAGGAATGGGATTGGGTGTTATCCTGATAGGGTTGTTCCTGTTCACAGACTGGAAAAGATTGCTGACAGAAAAAAGGTTCGGGATCCGCTTTAATATCTGGAAATGAGGGAACAGCATTGCTCCTGAATGACTAAAATCATAATAGTCTTTGTCCCAGGTCATCTTCCGCGGCAACAGCGTTGGCTTTCTTTGCTATTAAATTCACAGATATGCAAGATATACAACATACTTATGCGCCTGCCCATCTTGTCTGGGGAACTAAGAAAAGTCTATTATTAAGATTCATTGCCTGGTGTAAAACACAGGAAGAAAACCGGCTTTTGTGGCTGGCAGCCATCATAATGATCCATGGATCTGTACTTACACCCCTGACTATGTTGATCATTATAGCATCGGGAACTTCGGTTTTGTTCCTGGCCCTGGCGATTGCGGCTATGGGTGCGTCCCTGATGGTGAACCTGGCGGCGATGCCCACTAAAATCACGATCCCCGTTTTTGTTGTGAGCGTCGCTATTGACCTGGTTGTCATATCTGCCTGCTTAGCAAAAGGGCTTTCTCTTGCGGGATTCTAAAACATGACTAAACTCAGTTTATTTCCAGGCGGGCAATTCTATATTGCCCGTGAATACGATGATATGTTTTTGAAAAATTATGAAATAAACGGGGGTTCTTCCGTTTTTGAAATCGTCACAAATGATTACCGTGCGGCCGAAGTTTTCCGCAGGTATGGTATTAGTTATTGCTGTGGAGCTAAATGGCCCCTGGCGGTGGTATGTGAGAACCATGGCCTGGATATAGAAAAAATAAAAGCCGAGCTGGAATCAGCCACCCGTACTATTCTTTTCCCCAATCAAATTGACGTTGGGTCCTGGGATATAGATTTCCTGATCGATTATATCATCCATGTTCATCACGGGTATTTAGAGAGAACCTGGTTGTTTTCAAAGCAATTGCTGGATGAATTCAAAAATGAACATATCAAGAAGTTTCCTTACCTGGAAGAATTGCAAAAACAGTTTGAACTGTTAACTACACAATTATTGCTTGACATAAAACGGGAAGAGGCAGATTTGTTCCCTTATATCCGCCAAATAGCTCATGCGCTTAAGAGCAAGGAAACATATGCTGTTCTGCTGGTTAGGACATTACGAAAACCTGTGGAACAATCAAAAAGCCACGAAATAGTTTCAAATCTCCTGTTTTCTATACGGGATATAACAAATAACTATACGGCACCTGTCAACGCTTGTGGTAGTCATAAAGTTGTTTTTTCCAGGTTGAAAGAATTAGACAATGACACAATGCAGCATTTCCACCTGGAGCGATCCATACTTTTCCCGCGGGTCAAAGCCATAGAAAACGAAGTGCTGCAAGTGGGGGGTTAGTAATTATTATTTCCTTACCCTGTATTCTGTTAATTTCGCCTGAAACGATCTTGCTGTATGCCGGACAGGGCTCACATGGCATCCCTTTTTGAGAATGCCACTGAAGGTATCATTCTCACAAATAGTAAAGGTGTTATTGTCATGGTCAATCCTTCTGCAGAAAGGATGTTTGATTATATCAGTGAAGAATTAATAGGGCAGCCCATTGAAATACTGATACCTGAAAAGTATAAACCACAGCATCATCAATTAAGGGAAGGCTTTTATCACAAGCCATCTAACCGGTCCATGGGCATTGGACGTGATTTGAACGGCAGAAAAAAGGACGGCAGCAATATGCCCGTGGAAGTCAGTCTGAGTCATTATGAACGCGATGGAGAAATATTTGTTATTGCATTTATAGTGGACATTACCCAGCGAAAACAAATTGAGCAGAGCATGCTTGAACAAAAGATCGAATTGGAGAAAATAACTGACAAAATAAGGCAGCTTAATGCCGAGCTGGAGATAAAAGTTGAAGAGCGAACGCTGATACTGAAAGAAGCCTTACAGAAGCTGGAACAATCGCAGGAGGAACTTAGTGAAGCGCTTGATAAGGAAAAACAACTCAACGAGATCAAAAGCAGGTTTGTCTCCATGGCCTCACACGAATTCAGAACACCTTTGACTACGGTACTTTCGTCGGCTTCATTACTCTCAAAATATAATGGGCCTGATGAAGGGGATAAAAGAGATAAACATATTGCTAAGATCAAAAACGCTGTAAATAATTTAAATGATATCCTGGAAGATTTCCTTTCCCTGGGCAAATTGAATGAAGGCAGGGTGAGTACAAAAATTGAAGAAGTAAATATTCACCAGACCATTCAGGAAACAGTTGATGAAATGAAACCTCTGTTGAAAAAAGGTCAGCATTTTATATTACAGGGTCATACCGGGTGTATTGCGAATACCGACAAACAGTTATTTCATAATATTTTGATCAACCTCATTAGCAATGCAATAAAGTTTTCTGAAGAAGGAAAATCAATAACAATTGAAGCGCTAAGCCATAAGGACAATGTTATTATTTCTGTCCGCGACGAAGGCATTGGTATCAGCAAGGAAGACCAGGTGCATTTATTTTCAAGTTTTTTCCGTGCCTCCAATGCGGTAAATATCCAGGGTACAGGTCTGGGCCTTCATATTGTCAGGCGATATGTCGACCTTTTGGGGGGAGAGATTAAATTGCAAAGCCAATTAGGTGAAGGGACAAACATTCAATTCAGCATTCCTTGTAATTAAAAGCAGCTAACATGAAAACCGTTTTAGTCATTGATGATAACGCCGACATCCGTGAAAACACGGCAGAGATCCTGGAATTGGCCGGGTATAAAACAATCACAGCTGAAAACGGGAAAAAGGGAGTGGAAGTGGCCCTGCAGGAAAAGCCGGACGTGATCATATGTGATATCATGATGCCTGAACTCGATGGCTATGGCGTATTGCATCTGTTGCGGAAAAATGCTGATACGGAACATATTCCTTTTGTATTTCTCACAGCGAAAACGGAACGGAGTGATTTCCGCAAGGGCATGGAGTCGGGGGCTGATGATTATATCACGAAACCATTTGAAGATATTGAATTACTGAATGCAATAGAAGTCAGGCTGAAAAAAGCGGCCGTACTGGATAATAGTTATTCCGCCTCCAAACAAGGTATTAACCAGTTCTTTAAAGATGCAAAAAATGCCGGGCTGGTGAGTCATTTATCGGAGCAATACAACACGGAGAATTATTCCAAAAAACAGGCATTGTACCAGGAAGGCAAGCGGCCCCGAAATTTATTTTTATTAGTAAAGGGGAAAGTCAAGGGAATTAAAACGCACGAAGACGGTAAAGAATACATTACTGACCTGTTCAGCGAGGGGGATTTTATCGGCTATCCTGCACTGATTGAGGATAAGAATTACGATGATTCAGCCGTGGTGCTGGAAGAAGCGGAGATCATGCAGATCCCCAAAGAAGAATTTATGGAGATGATTTTTGGCAATATGGAAGTTGCCATTAAGTTCATCCGTATTATGACACAGAATGTGAAAGAAAAAGAAGAACGATTACTCAATCTTGCCTATAGTTCACTGCGTAAAAGGGTGGCTAAGGCATTGCTGGACATCCAGGCAAAGTTCAATGCTGAAAAAACCCACACACCGCTAGAAATATCCCGTGATGATTTTGCGCATTATGTTGGCACGGCTACTGAATCGCTGATCAGGACATTGAGTGATTTTAAATCAGAAAAATTAATAGAGATCAAGGAAGGGAAGATAACCGTCTCCGATCCGGATAAACTGAAGAACCTCTTGTATTAGATCTCACCGCCGCATCAATGATCCGGAAGAAAACGACTACACACCCTGTATATTATTCTCCTTTGACTGCTGATCCCCGGAAGCAACTTGCTGATCCTTAATCAAATAGTCTGAGTAAGCCTGTTGCTCTACGGCATGACGAGAATCAACTCCGGAGATAACCTATATCCATTTTTTTGCATGCTATTTCAAGTCTTTTTGGGGAATGAGACTATGCTTCTTCCGGCATTTACAACAAAAATACAGGGTTGCCTTTTTGGTGCCAGTTATAATTTGTTTACAGGGCAGAGCCCAGCCCCCGGTTAATGAACAAAAACCTCCAATTAATATTTATCTCACATTCGACGATGGCCCTGTGAAATCCAGTTGGTCGCTTATTGAAATGTTGTGCAGGGATAGTATTCCCATTACTGTTTTCCTTGTAGGGAAAAATGTGTTTAGTAAGAAAGAAGGAAACGATATCCTGCAATTTTATCGCAATAGCATCTGTGTAGAAATAGATAATCACAGCTTCAATCATGCTAATAAAAAATACAAAGCATTCTATTCCCACCCCGAGCGGGTAATAAAGGATATATTATTGAATGAAGACACTTTGAGGCTGGAAAATAAGATCGTGCGTCTCCCCGGGAGGAATGTCTGGAGAATTAACGGAAGCCAGCGAAACGATTTGGCGGACGCTTCCATAGCTGCCGATTCATTGGCAAACAGGGGGTTCAGGATCTTTGGTTGGGATATTGCCTGGCAATATGATTCTTTAACACAAGCCTATCAATCTGCCAGCCAGATGATCGGCAGGATAAAATACTTAACTGCCAATAAGATCATTTTTACGCCAGGACATGTTGTTATTCTTTGTCATGATTACATGTTAGAGGACGAATCCGGAAGATCGCAGTTACAGGTATTTATCAAAGAAATAAAATCTTCCGGCAACTGGTTTTTTAAAAAAATCAAGGAATATCCATCCTATTGTCCTCCAGACCCGGGTGATGATCTTCATTAGCCCGGCTGATCGGGGTCATATTTTAAATGCGGGCAAAAAGATTGTTTTGTGAATTAAATCTGAAGACATGTTTGGAAAATTAAAAACCGAAGAAATTGATCAGCTAATAAGCAATCAATTGATAGGACGTATTGGTTGTCATGCCAACGGTATTACTTATATAGTACCGGTCAGTTATGCCTATGATCCTCCATATATATATGTTCATACTTACAAGGGAATGAAAATGGATATGATGAGGCAAAACCCGGATGTGTGTTTCCAGGTTGATGATACCCGCAGTCTGGCCTATTGGCAGAGTGCCATTTGCTGGGGAAAATTTGAAGAATTAAATGAGCCAACTTCAAAAACACAGGCCTTACAAAAGTTACAGGCCAGGATCCTTCCGGTCCTCAGCAGTGAGACCATGCATCTATCGAAAGAATGGCCATTCCCTTCAGGCGAAAATGAAAGAGCTGATGGACATTTTTTTAGAATAAGGTTGACTGAAAAAACGGGTCGTTTTGAAAAGATCACTGGGGAGGAATTTTATGCTACCTGATAATTTGACGAATAAGGTCAAACTAATATATGAGTGTTGCAGATAAAATAATATATGTGTGGTTGCCTTTGGGATTTGCTTCACTTTTGTTTGTATGGGTCGTATATAAATATGGAAAAAAGTGCTTAGCGTGGATGCTGAAGAAATTGTATGATTTATTCATATCCCGAGAAGACCATATCTGGTAAATGTCACAGCGTTACTTATTAATTAATTGACGAATATGGAAAAAGTATTTAATAAAGCAGAGGAGTTAATCCTTACAGTAAAAAAATATGTAAACGGTAAAATAGAAGCTGTAAAAGTAAATACAGCTGAAAAGATATCTGTTGTGATGGCCGCTATACTTGCAAGGATTGTAAGTGGAGTTGGTTTCTTGCTTTTCGTTGTTTTTGGTGGCATTGCCTTATCCATTATACTGGGGCAATGGATCGGGAAACCCTGGGCGGGATTTCTGATCGTTGCGGGCTTTTACCTGTTGATGGGAATCATTGTGTGGAAAGGCAGGGTGAAATTGATACAGTTACCGGTCATGAATGCATTAATTAAGCAATTATTCAAGCATGAAGATGAAGATTAAAAATATTGCTCAACTGCGGGCAGAAAAAAAACGGATCAATCTCTTCGTGCAGGAATTGGAAGATAAGATAACTGATGATTGGAGTGAATTAAAAGAATCCCTGCATATTGGCAGGCATTCAAGAGATAAATTGTTTGGCATTAATGGAGATCAAAATGGTGAAAAAATGAACGGCAGGGACCTTATTAAAGCCGTTATTAGTTTTGGTATCGATCAGGCAGCAACGAGGCTAATTGATAAGGCAGGAACGAAACTGGAAAAACTGCTCAAGAAAAGAAAGTGAGCAATCTGCGATGATCCAGAAATGTTTGGTCTTACCCAAAGCCTTCGCCATAAGCTCGCCTGAAATAGAGGCAGAAAGTGACAAAATTTAAAAATAATTGGAGGGGTAATTAATCTATCGTAATATTGCGATTAAATGGGGCTAACAAAGACAGAAATATTCAATGATAAGCAGAACAAGCTTGCGTCCATGATGAAGGCATTAGCACATCCGGCTCGTATCGCTATTATACAACAGTTGATCAAATCGCAAGCCTGCGTGTGTGGCGACCTGGTTGATGAATTAGGTCTTGCCCAGGCGACCATTTCCCAACATCTAAAAGAACTTAAGAATATTGGATTGATAAAAGGCACTGTGGAAGGTACCAGTGTATGCTATTGTATAGACGGAAAGGTTTGGACCCAATACAGGGCGGCATTTGAATCGTTCTTTGTTAGGTATGTTAACAAGGACGATTGTTGTTAATTTTTTTGCCCTTATTCATCGTAATATTACAATAAATAATAAAAAGTATAGTCATGGAAAACGTAAAAGAAGTAGTAAGACAGAAATATTCTGAAATTGCCCTGCAGGATAAGGAAACAAACCAAGCCTCTTGCTGCGGAGCAACATCTGTTTGTTGTGGTGGCGATAATTCAGCCATCATGGCCGATGATTACAGTAAGATAGAAGGAACTCTTCCTGAAAAATGGAAGAAAGTAGCAGAACTCTATGTGGGCTGTGTTTCTGGCGCTATCGAACGCAAAAATTATCTTGACATTATCAAAGAGGCCGGCTTTACAAATATTACTCTTCAAAAAGAAAAGAATATTATCCTTCCTGATGATGTCTTAAGCACTTATCTAAGCCCGGATGAAATAACTGAATACAAAAACAGTAACACGGGCATTCAAAGCATTACAGTGTATGCAGAAAAGCCCGCAAAGGATGACAGAAACTGTTGCGAACCCGGAAGCGGCTGTTGCTAATATTTAATAAAATACTATGACAAATACTTTATTAGTTCTTCCAGCCGAATCAAAGTATTCGGAAGCTATCAGGGAAATTCTTCGTAACGAAAAATTGCCAGTTGAAGATATTTCACCTGACCTGGAGAATTTTTTTATGGCAACTGACAATGGCATTATTGTCGGTTGCATAGGATTGGAAACTTATGGCAGGTATGGATTCCTGCGCTCTTTGGCTATTAGACCGGAATACCGGAAAATGAAAATCGCCGGGGAGTTAATAAAGAAACTTGAAATGCAGGCGAAGCAATCAGGGCTGCTAGCAATCTATCTTTTAACTGAAGCGGCAGAAGGTTATTTCGTAAAAAAAGGGTTTACCATCATCAATCGAGAGGAAATGCCCAACACCCTGCAACAATCATCAGAGTTTACGCATACATGCCCCCAATCAGCTATTGCAATGATGAAGAACATTCAATAACGCAAATGATGAAAAAATATCTCTCGGAATCAATAGGGACCTTCGCACTGGTATTTTGTGGAACCGGTGCGATTATCATTAACCAGGAAACAAATGGAACTATTTCCCACGTCGGAATAGCTTTCACTTTTGGCCTCATCGTTATGGCCATGATCTATGCCCTGGGAGATATATCGGGTGCTCATTTGAACCCGGCTGTTAGCATCGCATTTACTCTTTCAGGCAGATTCCCGGTCAAGCGACTGTTTCCTTATATAGTTAGTCAGCTTGCGGGGGCTTTATTAGCAAGTTTGGTGCTTCGTTATTTATTTCCAGAAAACGAATTACTGGGAATAACACTTCCTTCAGGAACGGCGAGTCAATCATTCATTCTTGAATTTATTCTCAGCTTCTTCCTGATGCTTGTAATCATTAATGTGGCTACTGGAAGTAAAGAACAGGGAATGTTCGCGGGACTGGCGATTGGTTCAACCGTGCTATTAGAGGCAATGTTTGCCGGGCCGATTTGTGGAGCTTCCATGAACCCTGCGAGATCATTAGGTCCTGCAATTATATCCGGTCATTTGGAATATTTATGGATTTACTTGTCTGCTCCAATTGCAGGTGCTGCTTTGGCTATTCCTACATGGAAATTTCTGACAAGTAATAAAAATCACTCATCATGAAAATTGCATTGTTCTCCGACATTCACGCCAACCTTCCTGCTTTGGAAGCATTCTTTAGTGATGTAGATAGTCGTAAACCCGATGCGATCTATTGCCTGGGAGATCTTGTCGGTTACAATATCTGGCCAAATGAAGTGATCAATGAAATAAGGAAAAGAGGCATCCCGACCATTGCTGGCAACTATGATTTTGGTATTGGCAGGACCAGTGACGATTGTGGTTGTGCATACAAGACCGAACCTGAAAAAGAAATGGGCAAGATTTCCATATCCTATACCAACTTGGTTGTAAAGGCTGAAGAGAGAAATTATTTGAGAACGCTTCCTGCACACATCAAAGTGGAATTCCAATTGAATAACGATAAATTAAATTTATTACTGGTACACGGAAGTCCAAGAAAGATAAACGAATATTTATTTGAAGATAGAGAAGAGAAAAGTCTGCTCAGGATCATGGAGCAGGCAGATGCCGATATTATGTGTTTTGGTCACACCCATAAACCGTATCATAGAATACTTCCAACGGACTCCGGGGAAAATCCGCATTATCGTCATGCAATCAACATCGGTTCAGTAGGTAAACCAAAAGATGGTAATCCTAAAGGATGCTATGCTATTATTGACATTAATGCAGATAGCAGTATCTCAAATAAAGCAACGATACAGGTTGATTTTATAAGGTTTGATTACGATATCGAAAAAGCGTCAAAAGCCGTTGAATACAGCGAACTGCCTAATGAATACGCCGACATGCTAAGAAAGGGATATTAATTAGTAAATGTTTTTCTGGATAAACTGGCAATTATCTGAATGATAGAACCTGATGAAAAAATAATTATGAAAGCAGTTGCGCTTTGTTATAAGCCTTATTTAACACCGGAGGGACTGGATTATCTGCGATGATAGATGAGATTAACTGGATTACTACGCTGATCCTTTTAGGGGGTCTTACCCAAAAACCCACGCACTGCTGACGCGGCGCTGGGCTTTTATATTTTTCTATGAAGTAAGATTGACTGGATTAGCTACGCTGATCCTTTTTGGGAGGCCTTATCCAAAGCCTTTGTCCCCGCCTTCGGCGGTGACGGCGTTTTCATTT
>DATINK010000390.1:0-17741 GCA_035474355.1 Chitinophagaceae bacterium
AGAACAAAAAGTATTTTTGACCCGGAAGGTATTACTCCCCAGCAGTTCAATATACTCCGCATATTGCGTGGAAGCTTTCCTGAACCTTTATCAACGCTCCAGATCAGGGAAAGAATGCTTGAGAAGATGAGCGATACCAGTCGCATTGTGGATCGACTGATCACCAAGGGCCTGGTGAAAAAAGTGGTTTGTAAAAAAGACCGCCGCCTGGTGGACGTGATCATTACCGACAAGGGAAAGAAATTATTGGAAAAACTCGATACCCGGCAGGATGAAATGGATGCGGTGCTGGGGAAACTCTCCGAAAAAGAAGCGATGGCATTAAGTGAATTGTTGGATAAGATCCGAAGTAATGAATAACATTAATGGTTGAAGCCCGAGTTGGGTTTCTGTTCAAGCCAATTCACATACTCCAATGAACCCAGCCTCAATCGCAACGGAATTTTTGTAAGTTTCTCAAACTGCCATTCCTTTTTGCAGATAAACCCAATATTGCAATTATAATATTCGGGTACGTTCAGATAATAAAATGCAGCACTGCTGAATAGATCTTTTCTCTCCCATGTAGCCTTTTTAAAGTCAAAAGGCTTATCATGATCAGGCCAGATAGCCATTCGTGTATATTCAATTCGGGCAGGTAGATTCTTGCCCGGATGGGGAATCATATTGAAAGATTTGATACCTGTGCTAAAAAATCTGTCATTCTTTTGTATAAAAGAACGATGGGGAGTAATGCCGCTGGTTTGCCCCACTGAATCAAGGGATTGTAAAATCCAGAACAACACAACAATTATTTTAAGACTTCGTTGCAGGAGGTTTCATTTAATTGTACTTAAATTTACGGCATTATTTTTGATGTAGGGCAAAATTTTTATAGCCCCGCCATCCATAAACTTAAGAGAAAATGGCACTCAGCCAGGGACTACAGCAAAAGTTACTGCAGCGCTTATCCCCCCAGCAGATTCAATTGATGAAACTGCTGCAGGTTCCTACAGCCAATCTCGAAGAAAGGATCAAGGAAGAAATGGAAGAGAACCCCGCACTGGAACAGGAAGATGATAAACACGATGAGGAGGCCGACGATCTGAAAGATGAATTCAGTGAGAATGGAGAACAGGTTGAAGAAAAAGACGGCAGCGAAGAAGAATATGAGAATATCGATGTAAGTGAATATGTCTCTGATGGCGATGATGATGTGGCTGATTATAAACTCCGCGACGATAATTATCCTGAAGAAGATGACAAAAAACAGGTCCCCATTAAAACGGAGATCAGTTTTTATGAATTGCTTCTCGATCAACTCGGGCTCCTGAACCTGGATGATCGTGAACAACAGATCGCTGAACAGATCGTGGGCAGTATCGATGAAGACGGTTATCTCCGCCGGGAAACGGCAGCGATCGTTGACGACCTGGCTTTCCGGCAGAATATCGTAGCCACGGAAGACGATGTTGAATCCCTGATCAAGCGGATCCAGCATTTTGATCCCCCCGGTGTCGCCGCCAGGGATCTACAGGAATGTTTATTGCTGCAGCTGCAACGCCTGAAAGATGAAGGTAAAAATGTAGATACCGCTCTCCTGGCCATCAAAAAATACTTCGACGAGTTTACTAAGAAGCATTATGAAAAGATCCAGCGGGGTCTTAACCTGGATGACGACCAGCTCAGGGAAGTAATGCAACAGATCATTCGCCTCAACCCAAAACCGGGCGGCATTGCCAGTGAAATGCATAAGGTAGAGAGTTACGTGGTGCCCGATTTCTTCATTTATAATAATGGGGGAAAGCTGGAGCTCACACTCAACTCGCGTAACGCTCCGGAATTACGCATCAGCGAAGGATACCGCGACATGCTGAAAGAATATGACCGCGGCGCCAAGAAGGATAAACGCCAGAAAGAAGCGGTATTATTTATTAAACAGAAGATCGATGCGGCCAAATGGTTCATCGACGCGATCAAACAAAGACAACATACCCTGCTCAGTACGATGAACGCGATCATGCAGCACCAGTATGAATTCTTTATGACGGGTGATGAAACATCATTGCACCCGATGATCCTGAAAGATATTGCGGCCAAGACCAACCTGGATATTTCCACCGTGAGCCGTGTTGCCAATAGTAAATTCGTACAAACAGAATTCGGTACATACCGGCTGAAATTCTTTTTCAGTGAGTCCCTCAGTACAGATAGCGGCGAAGAGGTATCGACCCGGGAAGTGAAGAAGATCCTCAGTGACCTGATAGAAGCGGAAAGCAAGAAACACCCATTGAGTGATGAACGCCTCACCGATCTTTTACAGGAGAAGGGGTATAATATCGCACGACGTACCGTCGCCAAATACAGGGAGCAACTGAATATCCCTGTGGCGCGGCTCCGGAAAGAGCTCTGATCCCACCATGAAAAAAACCTGGATTGCCATAATCGTTTTATTTGTTTCCGGATCCCTGCTTGCACAACAGATCCCTGTTGATGATAACGCTACTCTTCGCCAGTTCCCTGGCGCTAGTACTATCTTCAACCGCATATTCAATTCCGGGAAACTGGATTCTTTCTATCAAAAACTTTATACGGTAAAAAAAACCGGCAAGGGCGTGGTGAATATTGTACATATCGGCGACTCTCATTTGCAGGCAGATTTTTTATCCGCCGTTGTAAGAAACAACCTCCAGCAATTTTTCGGTAATGCCGGCAGGGGAATGGTTTTTCCTTTCCAACTGGCGCAATCCAATTCACCGCAAGACATCACTAGTTTTTCCAATGTCACCTGGCAATTCAACCGCATCGCACATCCTGAAATTCCCATTACGCCCGGCATTTCCGGCTATACTGTAAGGACCAGCCCAACCGGCGCTGCATTTGACCTTTCACTCCGGCCCAATGAATATGGTCCCCAGTCTTTCAATCGCCTGAAGTTCTTCCTGGATGGAAACAGTACTTCTTCCTGGATCTTACAAGCGGAACACAACACAAACCCTTACCTGGTGAGGAAAGAAGAAGGGGACTCATCGCTTTATTCTGAAGTCGTACTTGAATACAACAGCAATAGTTTTTCATTGGCTACTCTTCCTTCGGGAAATGCCAAAGAGTTCTATGGTGTTTCTCTTGAAAATAATAATCCAGGGGTATTATATCATATGATCGGCGTAAACGGGGTACGTTATGATCAGTTCAATATAGCCGATCTGTTCTGGAAGCAATTACCTGCGCTCCACGCAGATCTCTACATCATATCCCTGGGTACCAACGAGGCGCAGAAACCCGATTTCGATAATGCAGCCTTCCAGCACGAACTGGATATATTTCTTCAGAAAATAAAAACAATTTCTCCTCATGCTGCTGTCCTGATCACCACTGCAGCAGATTCCTATTATAAAAAAAGAAGGTCCAACCTGGTCCTCCGCGAATTGAATGTTTCTTTATTCAATTATTGTACTCAAAAAAACATTCCCATCTGGGACCTGTACCGGATCACGAATGGTTATGGCTCTGCCTACAATTGGGTGAGAAGAGGGCTGATGAATGATGACCGCATTCATTTTACAGGAGAGGGTTATAGGATACAGGGGCAACTCTTGTTTAATGCAATTGCAAAGGGGTATAATAACTTTGTTAATCTCATTAAATAGAGAGAAGCTATAAGCCATAAGTTATAAGCTGTAAGTTTTACTTCAGTTTGTTGGCAAATGCTGTAAGCATCTTTTCTTCTTCGGTAACCAATCCTAATGTGAGATTTATCAAATTTTCATCCCCGAGGCTTGATTCTTTTGCTATTATTAATTGCGTTTCCAACTCAAAGCAAGAGCCTATTGATATTTCAATAAATCTCGAATAATCTTTATTCCCCTTTCGGCTGCTGCCCTCGGCAATATTAGATGGTATTGAGACCCCAGCCCTGGTTATTTGATTTCCAAGCGTCCATTTCTCTGTATTGGGGAAACTACCCGCTATAAGAAAACCATTTTTGGCAATTTTTACCCCTGTCTACCATATTTTGAGTTCTTTAAAATTTCTCATTTTGTTTTTCATAAACATATTTCCTTCTTATTTCTTATTCAAGGGAAAAACCTCATGATTTTTATGTTTTTTAACCACAAAATATGTGTGAAAATATGTATGCGCAGAAAATCAACCTTAAAGCTTACAGCTTATAGCCCCGCTTTAAAGAAAATCAGAACTGTAGGTATATCGGCATGACCGGTTCCGCCGATTTAAAGTATCCATACACAATCACCAGCATAAAGAATATCGCGAGATACACCGGAAGCGGTACTGCCTTTAATCTTCCGATCATTTTATCTGCAAAATCATCCGGTATGGAATGGAGTAAGAATGCCAATGCGATCATGAACAATACCGGTTTATAGTTATTAAAGAAAGCCCACCAGACTGAAAAATCCATATTATGCAGGATCTGGTGTATCATGTGATTGGCATCGGTAAAATTCGCCGCCTTAAAAAAGATCCAGCAAAAACATACGAAATGGAAAGTGATCAGCACAGAAAGGCCATTGATAAGACGATTTTTTTCAACCGGGCCAAATAATCTTTCCGTTTTTTCCCTCCATATTTTATGCAACGCCAGGGCAATGCCATGTAACCCGCCCCAGGCAATAAAGTTCCAGCTGGCACCATGCCACAGGCCTCCGAGCAGCATCGTCAGCATTAAGTTGATGTATGTTCTCACTATTCCTTTCCTGTTGCCACCCAATGGTATGTACAGGTAATCCCTTAACCAGGAAGAAAGTGAGATATGCCATCGCCGCCAGAACTCTGTAATGTTCTTGCTTTGATAAGGTGATTTAAAATTAGCAGGGATCGTGAATCCCAGCCATTTCGCAATGCCGATCGCCACATCGCTGTATCCGCTGAAATCACAATAGATCACCACAGCATAACCATAAACTGCAAAAAGATTTTCCAGCCCGGTATACCGGCCCGGGTCATCAAAAATATAGTTCACCAGGTTCAACGTGATGTAATCAGAGATCACGAGTTTTTTAAAGAGCCCCGAAATGATGAGATAAAAACCCTTGGAAAAATCTTTATCGCTCAGGACATAAGGTTTGTTGATCTGGGGAACAAAATCGTGCGCTCGTACGATCGGGCCCATTACCAGTTTTGGAAAGAAGGAAAGGAAGAGAAGATAGTCGCTGAATTTCCGCGCGGGCTCAAATCTTCCCCGGTAAACGTCGATCGTGTAGCTGAGGTTTTCGAATGTATAAAATGAGATCCCGACGGGCAACAGTATGTTCAAAGGATTGAATCCTGTATGCAACAGGTCGTTGCAGGTGGCTATAAAGAAATTTGTGTATTTGAAATAGAACAGCAATCCCAGGTTAAACACGATGCTGCAAATGAGCAGGAATTTTTTCTTTCGTTTGTCGGTTTGCCGGAAAATGGCATTGGAAAGCACGTAGTCGACAATGGCGGACAAGACGACAAAGACAACAAAATACCCACTGGCCTTATAAAAGAAATAAAGAGAGAAAAAACAAAATATATACCGGCGGAGCTTGAAATTACTCCTGAAATAATAATACAACGCGATAAACACCGCGAAAAAAAATACAAAGAAACCGTTATTGAATAATAATGGATTCTTCGGGTCATACACGAACTGTTGTAAAAAAGCGTCCAGGTTGAAATGAGGCACTCGGTTATTTATCTTTTAGGTTGAGAATATATTTATTCAGGTCGTTCAGGATGGCTTCATAGAAATAACCACCCAGCACTTCTGCTCCGCGATGATTGGGATGAACATAATCCCTGTTGGCAAGGGAAGGGGACCGGGATGCCCAATCCACGATCGAGTTGGTTCCTCCCATGGTCTCGAACTGGTTGTAAAAACAACTTCCCGATTCAAATGCAAGCAGGGCCTGGATCTTCACCAGTGAATCGATCCCCACCGCAGATTTGTATTCGCCACCATAGCGGAATGCCCGGTCGGCCGTACTGACCACGAGGAAATCTGCTTCGGGAAAACAATTCCTGAATTTTTTTACGATGGGCATCAGCGCCTTCGCATACCAGTTGAAATTGCGGTCGTTGGGACGGAATAAAAGATTGACGCCATACTGAAAGACGATCAGGTCATAAGGATTGTGTGCAGCAACGGCACTTAAAAAAGAAGAGTCAATGCGTGCAAACTCGATTCCGGTGATCCCGCGAAAAGAAAAATTATCGACAAAGATCCCCGAGTCGGATTCAAAGCTCACTCCATATATAGGTAGCGATGGGTTCGCCACAGAAAGTTTGATGCCCAGGTTGGCGTCATTGCCAAGAGAAATACGATTGAAAATATCATTGGTATGAACTGTAAATGGATAATTGTTGACAGAAATGTCAACCGGCCCGGAAGATCCTCCGCAAAGCAGGCTTTTCTCAACGATGGCGGCACTGTCATGAATCGTATTGTCTTTCATCTGGACCCAGGCCCCGCTGCTGCGGAAAAGATGTCCGGACAAAAAAAGCCTTCCGCTGTTTCCTGATTTGAAACTTTCATCGTCCCAGCCACTGGAATTATATTCGGTAGCGCTTTGCCTGAACCCGGAAACCTGGGAAGTGATCGGAACAAAACCCACTCCATATCCTCCAAAACTTTGCTGTAATAATTTCCGGAGTGTTTGCGTCAGCAGGTCGCCTTCGATCATGCTATCCCCGAAATAAGCGATTCTTATTTTTCTCTTTTTCCCTGTTTTTAAATCATACAGTTTGCTGAGAAATTTTTCAAGGGAGGGCTTGGTAGTATCTGTACTGAAATTGGTGATAAAATGAGGCGCGTGGTAAAGATTGAAGTTTTCCCTGGGCCTGTCTTCAATGACAATGCTGTTGCTATCAGGGTTGTTAGCCCCTATCGATGTTGAATCATGCGTGATGACAATATCGGAAATCAGGTTGACCCGTTTAAACGGCATCCAGTTAAAATGAAACACCAGGGCCAATAGCGAAGCCAGGAGATAAAGAGAGACACTGTAAACAACAAAAAGAAAAACTTTTCGATTGCTATTCATAGACCGGTTTTCAAGGGGGTAGCAGCTAATTTATGTGCTTTGATCGTCGCGGTTATTCTTTGTTTCCAGAGGGCGGGCGCTTCGGTGTACCCGGATTTACTGATGGCATCGATCCAGGGCCTGTAATCCGGGTTTCCTTTCAGCTTTTTATAATACTTTCTTTTTTTTACCAGGTGACAAAAAGCCACGTAGGATTCGGTTGCATTATCGTATTGCTTATAACGGGTTTTTATTCCTTTTGTTTTAAGCAGTTTATTTTTCCCAATGATCCCGAAATGATTGTTGAGCAGCCTGACGTTTCTTCCGGTGCCGGAAGAGGATTCAATGATGGCAATACCCAGTATAACGGCGACGGGTATCTCGTATTCGGCGGCCAGGGAATCAGCAAGGGGCCGGTATTTTTTGATATAGTCAGACTGGCTGAAGCCATATTGAAAAGCCAGTAGCAGTATAATGGAAATAGCGAGTTTCTTCCCACTCAAAAAAGGAAGCGTGAACTGATGGAGAAGGCAATTGCGTTTTGAAAAAAGGATCATGGACATTCGTAGCGGTAAATATACAAACCGGGTCTGTTTTTTAATAATCCTTTACTTTGTGAAGAAAGCTGTAAGCTGTAAGCTATAAGCTAATAGCTTATAGCCCGATAATTGTAATTCTTCAAATAATTCATGTAATGAGCCTGGCCATTGATCCTCAGAACCGTTTGCAGGAGCTGCGTGGGCGGAGTTTACCTCCGCAGCCTGCGGCATTGAGATTGATTGCAAAGATCATTTCCTATTTGTTTCATCCTGTTCTTGTACCCCTCTATGTAGTCTGGTTCCTCCTGTTTGTTCATCCTTATCTTTTTGCCGGTTTTACAGCCTGGGATAAGACCCGGGTATTGCTCCAGTCGATCCTTATGTTCTTCTTTTTCCCTGTTGTATCTGTACTGCTGATGAAGGCGCTGAAATTCGTAGAAACGATTTATCTCAATACCCAGAAAGACCGGATCATCCCTTATGTTGCCTGCGGGATCTGGTATTTCTGGATTTGGTATGTATGGCGCAACCAGCCAGATTATCCTATCGAAGCTGTCGAATTTGCGATGGGCATCTTTCTCGCAGCCAGCCTGGGTCTTATGCTGAATATATTTATGAAAGTGAGCATGCATGCGCTGGCTATGGGGGTGGTCTGTACTTTTATATTGGGCCTTGCCCTGCGGGAAGGCATCAGTTCTGGTATATATATTACCGCTGCATTGCTGATGGCCGGCCTGGTCTGTACAGCAAGACTGATCGTCTCCGATCATACCACTAAAGAGGTATATACAGGTCTTTTTGCTGGTGTAATTTGCCAGTTGATAGGAACCTGGCTGGGGTAAGCAAAAAAATAATCCAAAAAATATTAGTTTTTATTTGCTAAATGATTTAGTTTTGTCCGTGTATCGGTTTTATGAGGCGCTGGGATAAAAAATTAACTTCGGGTCATGGCAAAAACAGAAAAAAATACAGATATGTCAATCAACAATGAAAAACAGAAAGCGCTGAAGCTAACGATGGACAAGATCGAAAAAGATTATGGCAAGGGTAGTGTAATGATGATGAATGAACGGGGAGTCCATGATATCGAAGTTGTTTCCACCGGCTCCATTGGCCTGGATGTGGCCCTGGGTATCAACGGTCTTCCAAAAGGAAGGGTCGTGGAAATTTATGGCCCTGAATCATCCGGAAAAACAACACTGGCCATCCATGTTATTGCCGAAGCCCAGAAAAAGGGCGGCATGTGTGCCATCATTGATGCTGAACATGCTTTTGACAGCTCCTATGCCCAGCGGCTGGGAGTGGATATAGATAATTTACTGATCTCTCAACCCGATTATGGTGAACAGGCACTGGAGATCGCCGACCGGTTGATCCTTTCCGGTGCGCTTGATGTCGTGGTGATCGATTCAGTAGCAGCGCTGGTTCCCAAAAGTGAATTGGAAGGCGAAATGGGTGACAGCAAAATGGGCATGCAGGCCCGTTTGATGAGCCAGGCCCTGCGTAAGTTGACCGCTACCATTTCAAAAACGAATACCATTTGCATTTTTATTAACCAGATGCGCGAAAAGATAGGCGTGATGTTTGGCAACACGGAAACCACCACGGGCGGTAATGCGCTTAAATTCTATGCATCGGTGAGGCTGGATATCCGCAGACAGGCACAGATCAAAGATGGTGATGAAGCCGTAGGCAACCGTGTAAAAGTGAAAGTCGTTAAAAATAAAGTAGCGCCCCCATTCCGTGCTGCTGAATTCGATATCATTTTCGGGGAAGGGATATCCAAGAATGGAGAGATCATTGACATGGGAACTGAACTGGCTGTTATTCAGAAAAGCGGTTCCTGGTACAGTTATAATGGAGACAAGCTCGGGCAGGGCCGGGATGCTGTTAAACAGTTATTATCTGACAATCCCGAACTGGCAAAAGAGATCGAAGCCAAGATCCGGGAAAAAATAAAAGAAGTACAGGGAGGAGCCTCCTGACATTTGTGAGCAGTTGGTAATGAGTGGGTTAGTAAAAGAGCCGTTCCACATTAAATGGAGCGGCTTTTGTTTATTTGCATATTATTATGAATCGTCATAGTATATTAATGTTTAAACATCATATTTTTATCCCGCAATTTGCATGATGCCCAACCAACCCAACACAAATTCAACTGCCCGTTTGCTCCTGATCATTTCCGGGATCCTGCTGCTGGCAGGCTTTTTTCTTCCCTGGGTATCCTGGGAAGGATCTAAGCTGGCAGGATTCGATATGGCAACCGGGAACTTCTTCCGAACATCTGAAAAAAAATTTAGCCTGGGAAATCCCTTCCCTCAATTCAATTTCGCATTTGCCCTTTTTTGGATGGTCCCTATACTATCACTATTTGTGATTGTATTGACAATTAAAGGCCGGGTGCTCCCTTTTATCAGCATTTTGGCGGGTATGCTCGCATTGGGGCTCGTAACTGCCTATATTCTGTTTACCAATATTTTGCTTGACCTGGGTGTAGGAAGATCACTATGGGGAAGCCTTTGTTTTGGAATATTTATAACAATTCCCGCAGCCATTTGCATGATGCTTGCATCTCTTCCTGCAAAGAAGAGGTGGGAAGGCCTGGCTTTTGTGATCGCGGGCCCCCTCCTCGCCTGGCTCAGTTTTATGCTGGTTTCGAATTATATAGAAAAAGAAAAATTTAAGGACCCCTTGCATGGGAAATCCGATTATAGCGTGAATGCCATGCAGTTCATCAATGAGTTCAGGCTATCAGACAGTACCGCGAACAAGAAGTATAATGAGAAAATCATAACCGTTACCGGAAGAGTGGGAGAAATTGAGGCAGCGGACACAACCATGAATATCAAATTTATCGATACGACTACAGGCTCCTATGCCATTTTTGCTTTCCAGCAGGATCATCTTGGGGAAGCAAGATCGCTTACGGTGGGTGACAGTGTGTCCCTTAAAGGTTCCTGCAGCGGTGGCGTATATAGCGATATCCTTGAAACAGAATTTATCAGCTTCAAGCGCTGTGCATTGGTTAAGAAATTTTAAATGTTAGACCCGCCCTGAGCTTAGTCGAAGGGTGCTAAATTTTAAATAAAGAAGAATGAGAAAATTTATTTTAATCGCGACGCTCCTTTTTACCGGTTCGGCTCTTTTTGCTCAAAAAAAGATCACGACTTCCGGCACGGTAGCATTTGATGCCACGACGGGTTTCGATGACCTGGCAAAAGCAGAAAACAAAACTGTTATCGGGGCTATTAATACAACTACCGGTGTCATCCAGTTTGAAGCCAATGTAAAAAACTTCACATTCGGTAACCCCACGATGCAGGGCCATTTTAACGGAACCAAATGGATGGATTCGGAGCAGTTTCCCAAAATGACATTCAACGGCAAGGTCGCTGATCTTTCAAAAGTGAATTTCACGAAAGATGGGACCTATACTGTCACTGTTGCCGGCGACCTCACGGTAAGAGGAGTAACAAAATCTTTTACCACAACCGGAACGATTGCCGTTAAAGGATCAACCGTAAATATAAATGCCGCCTTCAAAGTAAAATGTGCCGACTTCGGTATTGCGAACGTTTCTATCGAGTCTGGGAAAGTATCGAGGGAGCCAACAGTGACGGTGTCGGCAGAGTTGAAGTAATATAATAACAATTGCCCTGCCCTTTAGGGCGGGGTCAAAAGAATTTATTACAAATAAGAAAAGCCCCCTATGAAACGGGGGCATTTTCATTGTTTACACAACCCAGCACAGCAAACTATTTTAATTGATCGTATCATCCTGCTTTTGGCCGGTGATCGACCTGAATTCCGGGTAACCTTCTTTCATTTCAGCGTGATCCCCAAAAATCCGTTTAAGGTGTTTGTTCATGATCGATAAAAGGATCTTTAACTCATCCCTTGTATTGACTGTGCCCCTATACAGATTCTCTTTCAGGCCATTTTCTCTTTCTGTGAAATGCGCCCATTCAAACCGTCCATCGTGTTTCTTTTTTGCCAGGAATTTATATCTCCCCGTTCCCGTGATGAATCCACCTACATAAGCAGCGGCAATTTCTTCTCCCTTGTCCACATTCATCACTGCGAAATTTGACATGTCCGGTACTTCTTTCTTATTGCTCATAAATGAATTTCTAATGAACTAAGTTCAATTGCTGTGATTATCCTGCCATGATGTTTTCATCATATTTTATACGTTTTTTTCTTAGAATACAGCGTTCAAACCTTTCGTAAATTTGCAGACTCTATATGGCCTTCAAACTTCATACTCCCTACTCCCCCGCCGGCGACCAGCCCGAAGCGATTGCAAGTTTAACGCAGGGAATACTGCAGGGAGAAAAATACCAGACATTGCTGGGTGTGACAGGCAGCGGCAAGACCTTTACGATGGCCAACGTGATTCAAAATGTCCAGCGCCCTACCCTGGTGATCACGCATAACAAAACACTCGTGGCACAGCTGTATGGTGAGTTTCGTCAATTCTTTCCCGAAAATGCAGTAGAATATTTTGTTTCATATTATGATTATTACCAGCCGGAAGCTTATATGCCGGTGAGTGATGTGTATATTGAAAAAGATCTCAGCATTAACGACGAACTCGATAAACTCCGCTTACGGGCCACTTCCAGTTTGTTGAGCGGGCGCAGGGATATCATCGTTGTCGCCAGTGTGAGCTGTATATATGGTATGGGGAATCCAACCGATTACGAAAATGGGATCATCCGTATCAGCAAGGGTGAAACCCTGTCCCGCCAGGGCTTTCTTCATTCCCTGGTGAATTCACTTTATAACCGGACTACACTGGAATTCAATCGCGCTACCTTTCGCGTGAAAGGAGATACCGTGGATATCAACCTTCCTTACGTTGATTATGGCTATCGCATTACCTTCTTTGGAGATCAAATTGAAGAAATTGAAAGTATGGATGTGGTTACGGGTAAACGGATCGCGCCCATGGAAAATGCTGCGATCTTTCCTGCCAATCTATATGTTGCGCCGAAAGACATTCTTCAACAGGTGATTTATGAGATCCAGGACGAAATGCAGGCACAAGCCGCGTATTTCAAGAACAGTGGTAAATATATTGAAGCGCAAAGAGTGACAGAACGGGTGAGTTATGATGTGGAAATGATCCGCGAGCTGGGCTATTGTAACGGTATCGAAAACTATTCCCGTTTCTTTGATCGTCGCAAACCCGGCACAAGGCCTTTTTGCCTGTTGGATTATTTTCCGAAAGACTTTTTATGTGTTATTGATGAAAGCCACCAGACCATTCCCCAGGTGAGCGGCATGTATGGGGGCGACAGGAGTCGTAAGTTAATCCTGGTGGATTATGGATTCCGCCTGCCGTCTGCATTGGATAACCGCCCGTTGAATTTTTCAGAGTTTGAATACATGGTTAACCAGACTGTATTCGTATCTGCAACTCCCGATGATTATGAATTGGAAAAATGCGGGGGCGTGGTCACAGAACAAGTAGTAAGACCCACCGGTTTATTGGATCCACCTATTGAAATACGTCCATCGGTCAACCAGATCGACGATTTATTGGATGAGATCGATAAGCGGGTAAAGATGGGTGACCGCGTATTGGTTACCACATTGACCAAAAGAATGGCGGAGGAAATGGATAAATACCTGCACCGCATCAACATCAAATCAAAATATATCCATAGCGAAGTGGACACATTAGAAAGAGTGGAGATCCTTCGGGAATTAAGATTGGGAAAGATCGATGTACTGGTTGGTGTTAACCTGCTAAGAGAAGGCCTTGACCTTCCGGAAGTTTCGCTGGTTGCCATACTCGATGCAGATAAAGAAGGATTTCTCCGTAACGAAAAATCGTTGACGCAAACCGCGGGTCGTGCGGCAAGAAATGTGGATGGCCTGGTGATCTTTTATGCCGATAAGATGACCGAGAGCATGCAAAAGACGATTGATGAAACAACCCGGAGAAGAGAAAAACAGGTCGAATTCAATAGTAAACATGGTATCACGCCCAGGACCATTTCAAAAACCACAAAAGATGTATTTGCGCAAACTTCTGTGCTGGATATAAAAGGTTATGATCCCGCGAATCCTTATGCCATCGCCCCTGATGAAGACCTTGTAACCGTAGCCGCAGAAGAGCAACCTGAATACAAAACAATTCCCCAAATAGAAAAAGCGATCAGCAAAATCAAAAAAAATATGGAACAGGCTGCCAGGGACCTGGATTTCATGGAAGCCGCCCGGCTTCGGGATGAAATGTTCGGGCTGAATAAACAGCTGGAAGAGATGAAAAAATAAGTGGATGATCAGCCCGTTGAACAGGAAATCGTACATCTCAAAACCTATCTCGTAGTATTACGAAACTCTCTTTGGTAATTCTTCTTTTAAAGCTCAATTACCTGCTCCGCAGCTTGATTTCGCTTACCTGATTTTATACCTTGTATACAGAATCCAAGTATCCAATTAGAAAACCGTAAACCAATCCTTATGAAAAGACGAGCCAGAAAAATCGCGAATTTCTTTGCGTTCAACCTGCTGTTCTTTGCCTTGTATCTCAACTTTATTCATAAAGACAAGAGTGCAATGCCGGTGGACAACACCAGTCCCCAGGTCACAACGACTACGTTCACTGGTACAACCCTGGTGAATAACCCGGAGCAATACCTTGATCAAAAGAACGTACCGGCAGATAATATTGCCGGCCAGGACCCCAGCGTTGAAAAAATAGCAAAGGAAGATCCTGCAGCACTGAAATTGTCAATAAACTAAGCAAGCAGCGTTAATAAAACGACACCCCGGTTCTCTTGCCGGGGTTTTCGTCATTTACAATCACTTAGGATCCCCCGAATCTTTGAAAGGACCCCAGGTCTTAACTTAGCGGGATGGATAAAAGACTTTTCCTCCTCGATGCGCTAGCACTCGTATTCCGCGCCTATTACGCACTGATCCGCAACCCCAGGCTGACTTCAAAAGGAAAGAACACAAACGCCCAGTTCGGATTTACCAATACCCTGATCGAACTGATCAATAAACAAAAGCCCAGCCACATGGCTGTGTGTTTTGACACCCATGCGCCTACAGAAAGGCATACAGATTATGAACAATACAAGGCGAACCGGCAGGAAGCTCCGGAAGATATTCTCGCCGCAATCCCCGATATCAAGGCCCTGGTCAAAGGTTTTAATATTCCCGTCATGGAACTCGACGGCTATGAAGCCGATGATGTGATTGGGACCCTTAGCAAACAAGCCGCTAAAGCGGGTTACGAAGTTTTCATGGTCACACCTGATAAAGATTATGGTCAACTGGTTTCAGATAAAGTAAAAATTTATAAACCCGGCTACCAGGGCGGCGATGTGGAGATCATGGGTCCTGCAGAAGTATGCGCCAAATGGAATATCAAAAACATTTCACAGGTGATCGATGTGCTGGGTTTAATGGGAGATGCGGTGGATAATATACCGGGCATTCCCGGTGTAGGTGAAAAAACAGCTGCCAAACTTTTAGCAGAATACGGTACTCTTGAAAAAGTATTGGCAAATGCTGATAAAATAAAGGGCGCCCTGGGTGAAAAAGTAAAAACCGGTAAGGACCTGGCCATTTTATCAAAGAAACTGGCCACGATCATTACGGATGTCCCGGTGAAATTCCACGAAGAGGATTTCAGGTTAAAAGAATGGGATAAAGAAAAACTAAAAGATGTATTTCTGGAACTGGAATTCAAGACGCTTGGAAAGAGATTACTCGGGGAAGATTTCAATGTCTTCAAAACTGCACCCGAAGGAGTACAAACCGATCTGTTTGGAAATATCGTTGAATCTGCGCCTGCAGAGAAAAAAGATGCAGTTGCTGGTAGCGATCCGGGTGGGGATTCCGGTTCAACGGGTTTTGCTGCTTCAAAGAACATCGGTAATACACCCCATAAATATCATGCGGTCACGGATGCAGCGGGGATCAAAAAATTAGTAGCAGAGTTAAAAAAACACGAGGAGATCTGTTTCGATACAGAAACAACGGGCATCGATGCGAATGATGCAGAACTGGTGGGCTTGAGTTTTGCAGTTAAACCCGGAGAAGCCTGGTATATCCCTTGCCCACCCGACCCCGCCAAAACCAAAGAGATCCTTTCCTGGTTCGAACCCCTGTTCAACGATAAAAAGAAAATATGGGTGGGCCAGAACCTGAAATACGACATGCTGGTTGTAAAATGGTATGGAATGGAATTGAAAGGAGAGATATTCGATACCATGCTTGCGCATTATGTGATCGAACCGGATGGAAAAAGGAGTATGGATATGTTAAGTGCCAAGTTCCTGGGCTATGAACCTGTACATATAGAGGAACTCATCGGTAAAAAAGGGAAGGGACAAAGCACTATGCGCGATGTGGAACTGGAAAAGATCAAGGAATATGCGGCAGAAGATGCGGATATCACCTTACAATTGAAAAAAGCTTTTGTTCCCCTGCTGAAAAAAAATGAAGTGGAAAAGGTTTTTACCGAAGTGGAAAACCCACTGGCAAAAGTTTTGGTGGAAATGGAATTTGAAGGCGTAAAAGTCGATATAGATTTTTTAAAGGATTATTCAAAATTGCTGGAAAAAGATGCTAAGAAGGCAGAAGAAAAAGTTTACAAGCAAGCCGGTGTCCGGTTCAACCTGGCTTCACCCAAACAATTGGGAGAAGTGTTATTCGAAAAATTAAAACTCGATGATGCTGCTAAAAAAACAAAGACCGGGCAATACCAGACAGGGGAAGACATATTATTGAAACTAGCTGCCAAGGGTCATGCGGTGGCTGATGATATTCTTACATTCCGGGAACTTACCAAACTCAAATCCACTTATGTGGATGCACTTCCCTTATTGATCAACCGGAAAACAGGCCGCGTGCATACAAGTTATGGACAAGCCGTTGCCGTAACAGGTCGTTTGAGCAGCAATAATCCCAACCTCCAGAATATCCCGGTAAGAACCGAAAGGGGCCGTGAGATCCGCAAGGCTTTTGTGCCAAGAGATAAGAAACATGTATTGATCTCTGCGGATTATTCCCAGATCGAACTGAGGATCGTTGCGGCGATCAGCGGAGACAAAGCGATGGGTGAAGCTTTTCGGAAGAATAAAGACATTCATACCGCAACGGCTTCTAAAGTTTATAATGTCGATGAAAAAGATGTCACCAAGGAAATGCGCTATAAGGCCAAGAGCGTGAATTTCGGGATCATCTATGGACAGGGTGCATTCGGACTGGCCGACAACCTGGGTATCAGCAGGACAGAAGCCAAACAGATCATCGATAATTATAAAACACAGTTCCCGGGTATCCAGAAATACATGGACGACACGATCAATTTTGCAAGAGAAAATGGTTATGTGGAAACGCTGATGGGACGTAAGCGCTGGTTGCGTGATATCAATTCTGCCAATTTCACTGTCCGGGGATTCGCAGAACGCAACGCAATCAACTCGCCCATCCAGGGTACAGCGGCGGACATGATAAAAATGGCGATGATCAGGATCCGTGAAGCATTTGCTAAAAACAAGTTTGAATCAAAAATGATCATGCAGGTCCACGATGAGTTGGTATTTGATGCCGTTAAATCCGAATTGGAAGATATCAAGCCCGTGATCATTAAATGTATGCAAACAGCAATGGTCCTCCCGAATAAAGTACCCGTGATCGCTGAGATCGGTTGGGGGAATACCTGGCTGGAAGCGCATTGATTATTGTCCCGTAACGATCAGCTTCTTGGTTTCTACGATCGTTCCATCACTTGTTAGAATACCAACGATATATGAGCCGGCAGGTAAACCATCCATGGCTATGATCGAGCGGCCGGCGATCTCTTCCTGTCTCATTTTTTGTCCGACTGCATCCCAGATCATGATCGTCCTAAAGTTATTCAGACCAGATATTCCTATGAAGAATTTATTAGGCGTTGGGTTTGGCCAAAGGGTCACAACTGGAGATTTGGCTTTATTGGCAACAACAACAATATTGGAATAAGCCACTGAATTGTCAAAATTGACAGTCTTTAATCTGTAAAAGCTCAGGCCTCCATATTCATTATGATCATACCTGTTGTAATTCAACACAACTAAACTTACTCCGCCATTTGGAACCTGTGATGCAAGCGTATCTATATCAGAGAATTGATTTTCACTGCTTACCCTTCTTTGAATAACAAAATAATTAACCCGTGTTTCAGGTTTTGTGCTCCAATAGG